>JAXJRE010000103.1:0-7626 GCA_036310785.1 Acutalibacteraceae bacterium | reverse complement strand
TTGCGATATTTTTTTTGTGATAATAACGTATCTTTCACCGCAATTTGCAACATTAAGCGGTTTAATTTCCTCAATCTTACCTCCGAGAGTTTTGATTGCTCCCTTTGCGGCGGAAACCTCCTCTTCGGTTTTTGCCGATTTCATCGGGGCAAATATTCCGCCGACCTTGACAAACGGCATACAGTATTCCGCAAGAGTATTCAGGTTTGCAACGGCTCTTGCAGTAACAAGATCAAATTTTTCACGGTAGTTTATATCCTTACCGGCCAGCTCGGCTCTCATATGAACGATTTCAGCATCAAGACCGATTTCTTCAAGCACGTTTTTTATAAAAACAAGCCGTTTGTTTGTTCCGTCAAGCAAGGTGATTTTGATATCGGGTCTCGCAATCAGCAAAACAACTCCCGGGAAACCTGCGCCTGTTCCGACATCAATAACCTTTGCGCCGTTTTTTATATCTACGCAGGTCAAAAGGGAAAGCGAATCAATAAAATGCTTATAAACAATTTCATCGGGATCGGTTATAGCCGTCAGATTTAAGGTCTTATTCGTTTCAACGAGCAATTCGGCATATTTATCAAGTCTTTCAAGGGCGGTATCGTCGAGAAAAACACCTATTTTATCCGATTCGGCTTTCAAAAGGGTTTTATTTATCATTTCTTCGCTCCTTTTCAAGATAGATAAGAAGTACCGAAATATCGGAGGGACTTACGCCCGATATTCTCGAAGCCTGACCTATGCTGTGCGGTCTGATTTTTGAAAGCTTTTCCCTCGCTTCAAGTCTCAGACCGAGAATTGAGTTATAATCAATATCGTCCGAGAGCTTCTGAACCTCAAGACGGTGCATTTCATCAACCTGAGCCTGCTGACGCTTGATATATCCCTCATATTTTATGTCGATCTCGACCTGTTCAAAAATCTCATACGGCAGATCAGGTCTGTCCTTATCAAGCTCAGTCAGACAGTCATAACCGATCTGAGGTCTTTTAAGCAAATCACAGAGACGAACACCCGTAGAGACCTTTGATGTTTCACGTGAAACAAGTATATTGTTTAACTCCTCTGTGGGTGAAAAAACGGTTTTTTCGGTTCTTTCCTTTTCGGCGGCTATCAGGTCGAGCTTTTTAAGGAATTTTTCGTATCTTGCGTCGCTGATAAGTCCTATTTCGTGACCAATCGGCGTAAGTCGGCGGTCAGCGTTGTCCTGACGGAGCAAAAGTCGGTATTCCGAACGTGAGGTCATCATTCTGTAAGGATCGGAACAGCCCTTAGTAACAAGATCGTCAATAAGAGTGCCGATATATGATCCCGAACGCTCAAGAATCAGGGGCGGCTGTCCTTTAATTTTCCTTGCGGCGTTTATTCCTGCAACAAGTCCCTGTGCCGCCGCTTCCTCATAGCCTGAGGAGCCGTTGAACTGTCCTGAGCCGAAAAGTCCGTCAAAGTCAAGAAATTCAAGGCTTGATTTGAGTGCGAGAGGATCAACGCAGTCGTATTCGATCGCATAAGCCGTTCGCATAAGCTCGGCATTCTCCAGTCCGGGAATAGTTCTTATGAATTTAAGCTGAACATCCTCGGGCAGAGATGAGGAAAGTCCCTGTAAATACATTTCCTCCGTGTGCTCTCCGCACGGCTCAATAAAAATCTGATGTCTGTCCTTTTCGGCAAACCGTACTATTTTATCCTCGATACTCGGACAGTAGCGAGGACCTTTTCCGTCAATTTTGCCGCTGTAAAGAGGGGAACGGTGCAGATTTTTTAAAATTACGTCCTTGGTTTCAAGGTTTGTGTAGGTCACATAGCAGGGGAGCTTATTTTTTATTTCAAGCTCATTGTCAAAGGAAAACGGAACAATCCTTTCGTCACCGTTCTGAATTTCAAGCTCCTCGCAGTTGACAGTCTTTTTATTGACACGGGAGGGCGTGCCTGTCTTAAATCTCCTTGTAGGAATACCGATGTTTTTGAGTGCTACGCCGAGCTTTTTCGCAGGAAACATACCGTCGGGACCGCTTTCATAGGAAACATCGCCGACATAAACCTTGCCGCTGAGAAATGTTCCCGTTGCAAGAATTACGCAATCGGCGGTATAAACGGCTTCAAGGTGAGTTTTAAGCTGCCATTTTCCGTTTTCAAGCTTCCGTATATCAACAATCTCAGCCTGTCGAAGGTCAAGTCCGTCCTGAGTTTCAAGAGCGTGTTTCATATAATCGGAATAAAGTCTGCGGTCAATCTGAGCACGCAGGCTGTGAACGGCAGGGCCTTTTCCGAGATTGAGTATTCGGCTTTGCAGGGTGTTTGCGTCCGCCGCCTTTCCCATTTCGCCGCCGAGAGCGTCAATTTCACGCACAAGGTGTCCCTTTGATGTGCCGCCGATGGACGGATTGCAAGCCATATTGCCCACCCAGTCAAGATTTATCGTAAAAACACAGGTTTCACATCCGAGACGTGCGGCGGCAAGTCCTGCTTCAATTCCGGAGTGACCTGCTCCGATAACTATAACCTGATAATCCTTTGCAAAATATTCCATAAAACTTCTCTTTTCGTTTATTTTCCTACGCAGAACTGCCTGAATACCTCGTCAACTACGGCTTCGCTTGCCCTTTGACCTGTCAGCTCAAGCAAAGCGGCTATCGCATCGTCAACACAAACTCCGATCGCATCGGGTGTGAGACCAAGCTCAAGCGCATTTTGTGCATCTTTCAGAGCGAGGTCGGCTTTTTCACAGCATTGACGCTGTCTTTCGTTGACAAGCATTGCAGAGGTTGTGTCAAAATTCTTAATTCGCATTAAATCGGCTACCCTGTCGCAAAGCTCGTCATAGCCGTCGCCGCTTTTTGCGGAAATATACAGAGGCTCACCGAGCTTTTCTCTGATGATGCCGACATCAAGCTGAATATCAAGATCGCTCTTGTTTATAATAGGTATAACGTTTTTTCCCCGACAGTCCTTGATAAGCTCAAAATCCTCGTCGGAAAGCGGCTTTGACTGATCGAAAACCGCAAAAACGATTGCCGCACGTTCGAGTTTTTTGCGGCTTTTCTCAACTCCGATTTTTTCGACAAGATCACCCGTTTCTCTGATGCCTGCCGTGTCGGAAATCCTGAGAATACAGCCGTTCAGGTTTACCGTTTCCTCGACAACGTCCCTTGTCGTTCCCTCAATTTCGGTAACGATGGATCGGTCATAGCCTGTCAGAAGATTCATCAGCGTTGATTTTCCGACATTCGGTTTGCCGACTATTGCCGCTTCAACGCCGCTTGTGACCGCCATTCCGCTGTCAAAGGTTGATAAAAGTTTACATATTTCCAAATCGGTATTAACAATGGTGTTACGAAGCTCATTTTCACCCAATTCTTCAATTTCATCATCGGGATAATCCACCCATGCGGCGATATGAGCCGCCAGACCGAGCAGAGCAGAGTTTATATTCTCGATTTTTTTGCTGAGCTTGCCCTCAAGCTGATTGAAAGCGGCATTTGCACCCTGTTCCCCCTGAGCGGAAATGAGCGTCATAACGCTTTCGGCTTCGGAAAGGTCAAGCTTGCCGTTGAGAAAGGCTCTTTTTGTAAATTCTCCGGGTGCGGCAGGCTGTGCACCGTTTTGCAAAACGAGCCGCAAAATTTTTTTCATCAGGAAAATACCGCCGTGGCAGTTGATTTCCACAACGTCCTCGCCCGTATAGCTGTGCGGAGCACGGAAAACAAGGCAAACGACCTCGTCAACGGGTGTTTTACCGTCAAAGATCCTGCCGAAATGGGCACGGTAACCCTTGGACTCAGTGAGTTTTTTGCCCGAAGCGGAAACAAATATCCTGTCGGCGATTTCTGCCGAATTTTTTCCCGATATTCTGATAATTCCAACGCCGCCGGTACCCAAAGGTGTGGATATGGCGGCGATAGCTGATAAATCAGTCATTGTATTGACCTCACAGTTTTAAATTGATGTTGAAGCCCTCAAGCCGCAAAGCTATGCGGCGGAAAGCCTCCTTTGCCTTTGACGAATCGAGGGTTGTCATACCGACAACGGAGCAGTAGGAAATCTTTTTATCCTCCGGAACAACTCCGATAAGCTGCAAAACGGTTGCGTCAATGACCTCGTCAATGTTCAGATAATGTCCCTGAACAGTCTGTTTTTTATTAAAACGGTTGATAATGAGCTTCAAATCGTTGACGCCGAGCTCCTTTAATTTATCTCCGGCATATGAGCCGACACGAACGCAAACCTCATCGGCGGTCGAAACGATAATACCCTCGTCTGCGCAAGCGGCGGCAAGAAGAAATCCTCCGCTGACTCCGGCAGGAGCGTCCATGAGAATATAATCGAAGCTGTCCTCAAACTTTTCAAGCATTTCCCGAACGTTTTCGGCGGTGTAGTCATCGTCAAAATATGACGGTGCGGTCAGAAGTGAAGGGCCGATCGTCGAGCGGACTGCCTGCATAGGCTCGCAGGAGCCTTTTACAATATCGCCCCAGTTAAAAATTCCGGTATCATCGGAGGCAAGAATGAGGTCAAGACAGCCCATACCGATGTCAAAATCAACAACAAGAACGCTCTGTCCCATATTGCAAAGCTCGATTGCAATGCCTGCGGTCAGAGATGATTTTCCGACTCCGCCCTTTCCGGACGCCAATACGATTTTTCTTGCCAATTTCTTCACTTCCTGTCTTACCGTGATTTAATTATCTTAAAAGCTCCGAATAGCCTGTCGGCTCTTCTTCGGGCACATCATTGTCCTCGCCGATCGAAACCTTGTTGCTGTAATAGTAATTGTAGATTGAGGAAGCGATCGGGGCAAGGCTTCCTCCCGAATAAGCACCCTCAACGGCGATCGCAACGCAGATTTCCGGATCGTCATACGGCGCAAAGGTGATAAGGAAACCGTTTGTGTAGATTCCCTTGACGCCGTTTATCGTTTTTTCGAGCGTGGAAGTACCTGTCTTGCAGGCAACCTCAACAACGGAATCGTCAAAGCTTCCTTTCAGGGTAACTGTCGCAACTCGGCGCATACCCTCCTTGATGATCTGCACATTCTCCTTTTTGAAGCCTGTTTCGCAGACAACCTCGGGCTTCTTTTCCTCAATAAGAGTTGAATTGTCGGCGGAGTAAACGGATTTTATAAGGTGTGCGCTGTATCTTGTTCCGCCGTTTGCAATAGTGCTGACGTAATTGCAAAGCTGAAGCGGAGTGAAAAGATTACCTGCCTGTCCGATTGCGGACTGAAGCGAAAAGCCCGTCTGCCATTTCTGAC
Organism: Acutalibacteraceae bacterium; assembly: GCA_036310785.1. Lineage (GTDB taxonomy): Bacteria > Bacillota > Clostridia > Oscillospirales > Acutalibacteraceae > CAG-488. The sequence continues at coordinate 2,378 of JAXJRE010000103.1, read as the reverse complement.
CGAGAGAGGCACGGTAACTCGGAGAATCGAGAACACCCGTGTTTTCATAAAGCTCAATGCCTGTCGGCTGACCGAGACCGAGCATCTCACGGTAAATATTCATCTTTTCAATGCCGAGAAGCTCGCCGCCGAAATGGTAGAAATAAATATTACACGAATCCTGAATGGCTGTTCGGATGTCTATGGTGGTTTTGTCGGGGTTGTTGTTGCAGACAAGACCGTATTTGTATGTTCCCGTACACTCGATCGTTGAGTTTTCGTCCGCAACTCCCTCCTCAAGGATACCGATTGCGGTCGAGACCTTGGCGGTCGAGCCGGGCGCATAGGTGCTGAGAAGCGCACGGTTAAAAAGAGGAGAATTTGCATCTTTTACAAGCTTGTCATAGTCCTTATAATAACTGTTTAGATCATATGAGGGATAGGTTGCGATTGCGAGAACCTCACCCGTTTTGCAGTTCATAACGACAGCCGCACCGCCACCCTTATTTGCGCTGTCAAGCGAATTGATTTTATCGGCAAGCGCATCCTGAGTTACCTTTTGCAGTCCTGCGTCAAGGGTAAGAAAAACGTTGTCGCCGTTTTCAAGTCCCTCGGTAACTATGGTCTGAGTGCCGTCAAGTGCGGTCGTGACGATCTTTTTGCCGTTTTTTCCCTTGAGCTGTTTTTCGTAAAGCTGTTCAATTCCCGTCTTGCCGACGATATCGTCCATTCCGTAGCCGTCATTCTTTAACTCGGCATATTCCTCGGCGCTGATTACGCCCGTTACGCCGATAATGTGCGGAGCAAGAGTGCCGTCCGGATATTCACGGTAGTTGACAATCTGAACATCAACACCCTTGTAAAATACGCTGTTTTCCTTGATGACCGAAGCGACAAGATCGCTTACATCGGTTGCAAAGGTGTAGGGGTTTGCAGAGTTGAAGTTGTTAATTTTCATCTCATAGCAGACCGAAGCGATCTTTCTTGCGTCCGACTTTGAATAGCCTTCAAGCTTGTAGCGTTCGATAAGCTCGTTCATACAGTCGTCCGCCGTCGCATATTTATTCAGGCGGAGAATGTCACGGGATTTCATCGTTGCGATGTCCTTTTCCCTGTCCTCGGCAAACTGATAGTTGCCGTTTGCGTCAAGGACGATCGGCATATCGTCGTTCCATTCAACGTTGTTTGTTTCAAAGAGGTCAATCAGAGATTTAATAAGCTTGTTGCGTTCCTCCTGCTTGGAGTATTCGGGAAATTCGGCGGCATTGAAAACAACGTCGTTGCCCTGACGGTTGCCGACAATAACATTGCCGTTGCGGTCGAAAATCTGACCTCTTGTTGCCTTGACTTCGGTTGTTTCAACGGAAGCCGTGTTTGACGCCGTTTCCGTTTTGCCGTCAATCAACTGATTTTTTGCAAGGGTGAAAACAAAGACAGCCGTTAAGCAGACAAAGATAATGACCATTGCAATAAATCTTCCCTTTTTTTCTTCACGGGCAAGTCTCATTTTTTCACTCCTTTTCATTAATTTTAAAAAAATTTATTTGTACTTTTTTACGAGAGCTCTGACGGAGAAATAAAAAATCGGCGTGAACAGCGTCGTGTATATCGCAGAGACAAAATAATATTTCAGATAAAATCCGAAAGAAACCGCAACACCGTCAAAAACAATAAACAGCAGAAAATACAGCGTATTGATGATAAGAGAAAACGACAGCGTGAAAATCAATGCGGTTATCAGATTGTTAATCATCAGATAAGTAATCAGCATGCCTGCAGTAAAGCCGATCAGGGTAAACATTACCGAATAAAAGCAAACGCTGTCGGGGCTGACCGTTTCCAGCATCATTCCTGCGGCAAGACCGAAGAAAAGACCGGCAAACTCACGCTCAAACATCGCAATGCACACCGTTGCAGGAATCAGCAGACAGGCATGAATACCGAACGGGGCAGGGAAAAATCCGCTTGTCGTTTGCAGAAGAAAGGTGACAACGAGTATAACGGCAAGCAGTATTCTGCGTTTTATATTGTCTTTTTTAGTCAGTTCATCAATATAGTTCATATCAGTCACCCGTGATGGTTATAACGCCCTGACCTTCAAATTCCGTGATGATAAAGACCTCGGAAAGCTCCTCGATATTAACCGCCGAACGTATGGAAGCAAAGGAGGAGCCGTCCTCCTTGGAGCTTTCAAGCTTGACAACCGTACCGACGATGAGATCCTTGGGATATATTCCGCCGCTTCCCGTTGTGCAGATTATTCCGCTCGGTGAAACAGCCGAGTCGGATTTAAGTCCCGGAAGCTTGCAGTAAACCCTGTCCTCGGTTTTTCCCGTGCCTGTGACGTAGCCGATCTCACCCGTGTAGGTTTCATAAACGCTGACGTTCATCTTGGGGTT
>JAXJRE010000102.1:0-3865 GCA_036310785.1 Acutalibacteraceae bacterium | reverse complement strand
TGCATCGGCTGTCCCATTTCAAGCATAAGGTAGTTTGTCAGGTCTGCAAGGAAATTGATCGCTCTCATACCGCAGTAATAAAGACGGATCCTCATATTGGCAGGACTGATTTTTCTTGTGATATTCTCAAACTGAAGACAGGAATATCTGTAACAGAGGGGATCTTCGATCTTCATATCTACCTTAGGAAGATCCTTGTATTCGGTAAGATCGACGGTATCAAGCGGCTTGAGCGGTCTGCCTGCAAGAGCGGCAAACTCCCTTGCAATTCCGTAGTGTCCCCAGAGGTCGGGACGGTTGGTAAGCGACTTGTTATCGACCTCAAAAACGATATCGTCAATTTCCATAACGTCCTTGATATCCGTGCCGTTGGCAAGGCTCTCATCAAGCTCCATAATGCCCGAATGGTCATCGCTGATACCGATCTCTTTTTCTGAACAGCACATTCCGCAGGAGGTGAAGCCTGCAAGCTCTCTCGGTGTGATTTCAATCTCTCCGAGCTTTGCGCCGACCTTTGCGAATGCGGTTTTCATTCCGACCTTAACGTTCGGTGCGCCGCACACAACATCGGTGAGCTTTCCGTCGCCTGCGTCAACCTTGAGCAGGTGAAGCTTTTTTGATTCGGGATGATTTTCAACGGACTTTATCTCGGCGACAACAACTCCGCTGACATCGCTTCCCTTATAGAAAATCTCGTTTTCGACCTCGGCGGTGGAAAGAGAGAACTTGTGAATAAGCTCATCAATATCCAAACCCGAAAGATCGACGAAATCCTTTATCCAGTTAATTGAAATAAACATTGTTCTGCCTCCTTATTCGTCGTCCGTGAACTGCTCAAGATTTACAAGAGCGCCGCTGTTGAGGTCACGGATATCCTTGACGCCGTACTTCATCATCGCAAGTCTTGTCAAACCGAGACCGAAAGCGAAGCCTGTATATTCGTCGGGATCAATGCCGCCCTCTCTGAGTACGTTCGGGTGGATCATTCCGCAGGGGCAAAGCTCCAGCCAGCCGCTGTGCTTACACGAGGGACAGCCCTCGCCGCCGCAGATGAGACAGTTGATATCAAGCTCAAATCCGGGTTCAACGAACGGGAAGAAGCCGGGACGAAGCCTGACCTTGATATCCCTTTGGAAAACCTCGGAAAGCATTGTTTTCATAAAGAAGATAAGGTTTGAGATGGAAATATCCTTGCCGACCATAACGCCCTCCATCTGGAAGAAGGTGTTTTCGTGGCAGGCGTCGGTGCTCTCGTTACGGAAACAGCGTCCGGGGAAAACCGCCTTGATCGGCTTGCCCTCGTTGATAAGCTGATCCTTGTATTTTCTGTAAATAGCGTTCTGAGCCGCAGAGGTCTGCGACTTGAGAAGCTGACCGTTTGTCAGGTAGTAGGTGTCCTGCATATCTCGGGCAGGGTGAAACTTGGGAATATTGAGCGACTCGAAGCACTCATAGTCCGTAACAACCTCGCTGTAATCCTCAACGGTGAATCCCATCGACTTGAACACGTTCTCGCACTGACGCTGAACAAGAGTGATCGGATGATAAGATCCTCTTGAAAGATCGGTCGGCACGGAAACGTCAAATTCGGGAGTCATTTCAATTTCTTTTTTAACTGCAAGCTCGTGCAGCTCCTCGGCTTTCTTGCCGATAGCGTCCGCAACGCTCGTCTTAAAGGTATTTATAACCTGTCCCATTTTCTTTTTCTCATCGGGGGAGAGCTTACCCATTCCCTTGAGGAGAGTTGTGACAAAGCCGCTCTTGCCGAGGAAATTGACACGCAGGGTTTCCAGCTCGGAAGCGTCCCTGACCTGCGAAATGGATTCCTCAAACTTTTTTCTGAGCAATTCAATCTGTTCTGACATTCTATAACCTCCTGATAAAATAAAAACCCGTCCGATAACAAGGCTAAGCCTGTTATGGGACGGGATAAACCGTGGTACCACCCATATTCGGAGAAAAACTCCGCACTCTTTGACCGTCTTGATGCGGACGGGTACGCCCTGCTTAATCACAGCTTTCGCAGGACACTCCGATGCTGAAATTCGCTCCCGACCGTAGGGCGGCGCTCTCAGCCGACGGCTGCCGCTCTCTTGACATACGCTGACGGGAATTACTTACACATCTTCACCGTGTATCGTTCGGGGAATATATTAACATCTTAATTCGTATTTGTCAAGCGGTAAAAAACGGACTGCCGAAACGACAGCCCGTAAAAAATTATGCTTTCATCTTTTTCTTCGCAACCGTTCTTTGAATAAGCTTGACGATTTCGACAATCGGAATTATCGAAACTGCAAGACCGATTGATGTTGCATACTCGGCAAGACCGATCGGAGTGAAGCCGAATGCGTTTGCAAGGAACGGAACTTCGATAACCGCCGTTGTGAGGAGAAGCGAAGCAACCATTGCCGCAAAGAGCGGAACATTGTGGCTGCCCTTGATGCTCATAGCGATCATCGAGCCTCTCTGTGAACGCATATTCAGCGAATGGAAGATCTCACACATCGACATGGTGAGGAACGCCATTGTCATACCCTGCTCACATTCTGCAATGTTTCTGAATGCCCAGTAGCCTGCCTCGAAGCGTTCGCCGATGAAGAATGCGGCAAGTGTCAGAGCCGTTACAAGAACACCCTGATACAGAACGTCGAAGCCAAGACCGCCTGCAAAAATTCCGTCGGACGGATCACGGGGCTTGCGGTGCATAATATTCTTTTCGGATTTTTCAAGTCCGAGCGCAAGAGCCGGGAAACAGTCGGTTACAAGGTTGATGAAAAGAAGATGCGGAGCCTTGAGAATAGTGAAGCTCAGAAGCGTTGCAATAAATATCGAGAGAACCTCGGCAAGGTTGGAGCCGAGCAGGAACTGGATCGCCTTTCGGATATTGTCGTAAATTCTTCTGCCCTCTTCAACGGCATTGACGATAGTTGCAAAGTTGTCGTCGGTGAGAACCATATCGGCAACGTTCTTCGTAACATCCGTACCCGTGATACCCATTCCTACGCCGATATCTGCGCTCTTGATTGACGGAGCGTCGTTTACACCGTCACCCGTCATTGCGGTTATCTTGCCCTTGGCTCGCCATGCGTTGACGATCCTCGTCTTGTGTTCGGGCTGAACACGGGCATAGACAAAGGTGTTTTCAACTCTGTCGGCAAATTCTTCGTCGCTGAGAGCGGAAAGCTCTGCGCCCGTCATTGCCTGAGAGGGATCGGAGAGGATACCAAGCTCGGTTGCGATTGCAACTGCGGTATCCTTATGGTCACCCGTTATCATTACGGGAATAATACCTGCACTGCGGCACTCGTCGATAGCCGCCTTGACCTCGGGACGAACCGGATCAATCATACCCGTAAGTCCTACGAAAACAAGCTCGTTTTCAAGGCTTTCGGGAGCAAAGTCGGACGGTGCGGAATCGTACTTTCTGAATGCGGCGGCAAGCACACGCAGAGCCTTGTCTGCCATACGCTTGTTTTCCTTTGCGATAGCCGCCTTGATCTCGTCTGTCATCGGAACGATCTTGCCGTCAACATAAGCCGATTTGCAGAGATCGACTACAACGTCGGGAGCGCCCTTTGTATATTGAATAATTCCGTCTGCCGTTTCATGGACGGTGGACATCATCTTTCTGCCCGAATCGAACGGTGCTTCACCAATTCTCGGGCTGTCCTTTTTAAGTCCGTTTTTGCCGAGACCGAGAGAGATTGCATAGTTTACAAGAGCGGCTTCTGTCGGCTCGCCCGTAACGGTGCCGTCTGCGTCCTCCTCTGCGTCGGAGCAGAGAGCCATTGCCGTAGCAAGGAGCTTTTCGTCGCCGTAGTGATCGACAACGGTCATCTTGTTCTGTGTGAGAGTACCTGTC
>JAXJRE010000101.1:0-3553 GCA_036310785.1 Acutalibacteraceae bacterium | reverse complement strand
CTCAGGTACGGTTGAAGGAACGGCAAACAGCATTGGCGGCGTAGTCGGCTGGTCATACTACAATACGGTGGTCAATCAGTGCCACTCCACAGGTTCACTCAGCGGCAATCAGCGTGTCGGCGGTATCACCGGCTATGCAAACGGTAACTCGGTTATAGTAAAGTGTTACAGCGATATGACTGTTTCCGGACAGTATAATGTCGGAGGAATCATCGGTACTTCCTCAGGTGCTTTCCTTGAGGGAAGCTTCTTCCTCGGCTCTGTCAGCGCACAAAATTCCGTCGGCGGAATTATCGGCTACGCTCTTTTCTCAACGATTTGCGACGCATATTCAATTGCTCCGATAAGCGGAACGGGCGAGCTTGTCGGCGGTGCGATCGGTAACTTTTACGGCAGTGACTGCGAAAGCGTGTTTTACAGCTATGAAACCTCAGGCGTAGACGGCAGCGTGGGTATCGTACGTACGCTCGAAGATATGAAAGCTTCATCTTTCATCAAGGAGCTGAACGCACAGAAGGTTTATTTCTGCTTCGACTACACGGGTATAAATAACGGCTATCCCGTTCTTGCGTGGATGCTTTCTCTCGATGTATGGGCAGGCGACCGCTCCGTGCCTCAGCAGAACGCAAGCGGCGCATATCTTATTTCAAAGCCGTCCGAGCTTGCATGGTTTGCGGCTCTTGTAAACGGACAGCTTAACGGCATTGACGCAAATCCCTCTGCCAATGCAACCGTAACCGACGATCTTCTTATGAATATCAATGTCAATGACGACAGCTTCGGCTTGGTCGAATGGACTCCTATCGGCATTGACGAAGCTCACGGCTACAACGGCACGTTCAACGGCGGCGGCTTTAATATCGCAGGTCTTTACACAACCTCGGCTTCGGGAAGCAACGGCGTTAATGTCGGACTTTTCGGCTATGTCGATTCGGGTACGGTAATCAACACCGTTGTGCTTGACGGTAAGATTTCGGGAATTGAAAATGTCGGCGGAATTGCAGGCTATGTCAAGAGCGGTTCGATCATGAACTGCTGTTCAAACGGAGAGGTCAGCGGTGACAAGGCTGTCGGCGGAATTGTCGGTAACCTCGGATCTTCCTCGGCAAACGTTTCAACAAGCTGTGTGCTCGGCACGATCGTCGGCACAAACTATTCGGACGACAAGGCATTTCTTACCAATGTCGGCGGTGTCGTAGGCTTCAGCAACAAGGCGACGATCAACAAGTGCTTTAATGCCGCTTCTATTGAGGCTCCGCTTGCAAGATTTACGGGCGGTGTGCTCGGCTACAATTCGGGCGGATCGCTCACTAACAGCTATTGCACAGGCATACAGATCAACGGCAATGTTATTGTCGGCGGACTTGTCGGTTACAACAATAACGGAACTGTCAGCACTTGCTATGTTTCAAGCAAGGTGACCGGTACAAGTCAGGTCGGTGTTGCTTTCGGACAGACGACCGGCGCAAATGTAACAAAAGTCTACTATGACTCTACATATATGGAAAACCTCCTGCTTACCGGAGCAACCGAAAAATCTCCTGCTCAGATGACGGGATATTCCTCGGTTTCAAATCTCGGCTTCGCCTCAACCGATTGGAGATCGACGGCGGACGACGAGTATTTCTACTATTTCCCGCAGCTCAGTTCACTGTATAATCTCAGCTCGGTAAAGGCTATCAAGGACGGTTCTGTCAGCAGCGTTAAGAGGGTACAGGACAAATATGTTGCAAGAGTCCAGATAGACGGACGAATTGACACATATTACGAAACCCTCTCCGAGGCTATCGCATATGCCGAGAACACAGCTTCGATCGTTCTGCCGACCGTTTATCTCATTCGTGACACGGTCATAGATTCTACAATCACGATTTCCTCCGAAATCGGTATTTTCTCCGTTGACGGCGCAACAATTTCAAGAGCCTCAACTCTTACGGGAGCTATGTTCAATGTCAGGGGCAAGCTTACTCTCGGCTCAAAATCATACGGCGACGATACAGCCGCAAGTATGTTCGTTGACGGAGGAAAAATTGCGGCAACCGACTCTGCAATCAAGGTTGCCGAGGGCGCAGTTCTTACCGTTCAACCGGGTGTGGAGTTTTTCGATTTCAGAACCGCTGAGCAGGCGACTGCGACGGTAATGGGCGTTGTGATTTCCAATGAGGGTACTGTTGAAATTACCGGCAGTAAATTCATCGAAAATATCGGAACCTCCGTCGGCGGCGTAATATACAACAACGGCGGCACGGTAAAAATCAGCGGCGGCACATTCAAATCGAATGAGGCAACGCAGGGCGCCGTGCTCTACAACAACGGCGGCGAAGCCGTTATCAACGGCGGTGAGTTCACCCTGAATATCGCAAAGCTCAAGGGCGGCGTAATCGCTTCGTATGATGTTTATGCAACTACCGTTATCAGCGGAAAGGCTTCGCTTACCGAAAACCAGTCAACCTACGGCGGCGCAGTTTGCGCAATGAATTATTCTACCGTTGAGATCAGCGGCGGTACATTATCTGCTAACCGTGCTTACTATTCGGGCGGTGCTATCCAATCGGAAACAGGTGCCGAGGTCAGGATCAAGGGCGGCTATATTGCTGAGAATATTTCCGACAAGTCGCTCGGTCAGGCTATTTACAATGACGCAACCCTTTCGTTCGGCGGAAACGGTCAGATCGACTCCTCCAACGATGTTTACCTTGTCAGCGGAAAGACGATAGATATAACCGACAGGCTGAACTGCTCGGGATATGCGGCAACCGTTACTCCGCAGACCTACGCAGAGAAAACGAAAATTCTCGACGGCAGCGCAATGAGCACGAACTATATGAAGTTCGGACTTTCCAACTCAAACTGGTACACCCTTGCAAACGGTACTATCACAAGCATGGCAACCACAACAGTCGCAAAGGTAAGTAAGGCAGGCGCATATTCGGTTGAATACACCGACCTCAAGGACGCATTTGCTTCTGTTGCGGCCGATGAAACGGCTATCATCACCCTCGTTGCCAACGCTTCGGTCACTTCAACGATAACCGTCAACGGCGATGTCACTCTCCTCTGTGACGACACGACCTATAAGGCGATCCGAACAGGCTCGTTCTACGGCATAATGTTTGACGTCACAAAAGGCTCGACTTTCAGAATAGGCACATCGGTTGCCGACAATGTTCAGCAGTCTCAGGCAGATTATGCGGCAGAAACGGATTCGGCAGGCCTTATGATAATTGACGGCGGCAAGGAGCTTACAGGCGTTGTCGGTGCGGCGGCTGTCAATGTTCAGACGGGCGGAAATCTCTATATGCACGAAAATTCCGTAGTCCAGAACTGCAAGAACACCACATCGGGCGCAATTACAGTTTCGGGTAATATGTATATGTACGGCGGAACGGTCAGGAACAACGAGTGCAACTACGGTGGAGTTTACGTCAAGACGGGCGGCAAGCTCAACACCTACGGCGGCGTTATCGCCGGCAATACCGCAACGGGCGGAGCAGGTGACGCAGTCTATGCTCTGGGCAAGGTGACAAGATTCCTCCAGACCTACAATTATCTG
>JAXJRE010000100.1:0-4766 GCA_036310785.1 Acutalibacteraceae bacterium | reverse complement strand
TTCCTGCGGAGTGACGATAGGAAGTCTGCAAAAAAATTATATAAAACCGCATCATCAGTTTTTCTCCGCAATGGGAAAAATGTTCAGGCAAAAAATTGAGCTTGACCTTGAACAGGCTAAAAAATATATCCACGGCGAAACCGTTCCCTGCGAATTTGAAAAGGGCTGGTGCGCCGTTATGACTGAGAGCTGTCCGATAGGCGGCGCAAAAGCGGTCGGCGGCACGGCGAAAAATCATTATCCGAAAGGCTTGAGAACACTTTAATTTTTCGGTGTCAGAGGTTGTTATATGCTCCTTATTCAGTTTGTTTTCAAATAATTCGGCTTATTTTTCTTAAATCGGCGCAATTTTACTAAATCACATTGACTTTATCGGTTAAAAGTGATAAATTATTTTATGTATATACTACAAATATGGAATTTCCGAAAAACAGGAAGTTGCAATAATTCAGAGGTGAAAAAAATGGTCATTACCGAGCTTCTTGAAAGGAACGCACGTCTTTATCCTGCGGACACGGCTCTCGTCGAAATCAATCCGTCGGTCGAGCGTGACAATGCCGTAACATGGCGTGAGGCAAGCCTTATCGAGAGTGCAAGCCCCGACGCACCCTACCGCCGTGAGCTTTCCTGGAAAGACTTCGACCGCAGGGCAAACCGATTTGCAAATCTTCTTTTGAGCCGAAACGTTAAGAGAGGCACAAAGGTTGCAATTCTTATGATGAACTGCCTTGAATGGCTGCCGATTTATTTCGGAGTTCTCAAGGCCGGCTGTATCGCCGTACCGATGAACTACCGCTATTCAGGCGACGAGATAAAATACTGCTTTGAGCTGGCGGACGTTGAGGTTTTTATCTTCGGTCCCGAATTTATCAGCCGTGTAAATCCCATACATAACGAGCTTGATAAAATCAAAATCACTCTTTTTGTCGGCAGCAATGTTCCCGAATATGCCGAGGACTGTATGACTCTTATCCGCTATTGCTCGTCCTCAGCTCCGCCGATCAATGTTGATGAAAACGAAAATGCCGCAATATATTTTTCATCGGGCACAACGGGATTTCCCAAGGCTATACTTCATTGTCACAAGGCACTTTACTGCTCCTGCCTGACCGAGCAGAAGCACCACGGTCAGACGAAGGACGACGTTTTCCTCTGTATTCCTCCGCTCTACCATACGGGCGCAAAAATGCACTGGTTCGGCAGTCTGCTTTCGGGCGGAAAGACGGTTATCCTCAGGGGAATTAAACCCGAATGGATTCTCAGAACGGTCACGGAGGAGAAATGTACGATAGTATGGCTTCTCGTTCCGTGGGCGCAGGATATACTTGACGCCATTGATTCGGGCAGGATCAACCTCGATCATTATCTGCTCGATCAGTGGAGGCTTATGCACATCGGCGCACAGCCTGTTCCGCCGAGCCTTATCCACAGGTGGATGAAGATATTCCCTCACCATCAGTACGACACGCACTACGGTCTCTGCGAGTCGCTCGGACCGGGCTGTGTTCACCTCGGAGTTGAAAATATTGACAAGGTCGGAGCGATCGGCAAGGCCGGTTATCTCTGGGAGACGAAGATAATTGACGACAACGGAAATCCCGTCAAGCAGGGCGATGTCGGAGAGCTTGCGGTCAAAGGACCGGGCGTTATGCTTGAATACTACAACAATCCCAAGGCAACCGACGAGATACTCAAGGGCGAATGGCTCTATACGGGCGATATGGCAAAGGAGGACGAGGACGGTTTCATCTACCTCGTTGACCGCAAGAAGGACGTTGTCATCTCCGGCGGTGAGAATATCTATCCCGTACAGATCGAGGACTTCCTGCGTCAGTACGATAAAATCAAGGACGTTGCCGTTATCGGTATTCCCGACCACAGACTCGGAGAGATCACGGCGGCGATAATCGAAATAAAAGAGGGTATGACCTGCACCGAGGAGGAGATCAACAAGTTTTGTGAGGATCTTCCGAGGTACAAGCGTCCAAAGAAAATCATATTTGAAAAAGTTCCCCGTAATCCGACCGGCAAGATAGAGAAGCCCGTGCTCAGAGCGAAATACTGCAAGGGCAGACTTGTCGAATCTCAGATCACGGGATAAAATCAGGGAGGTAATTCAGAAAATGAAGCAGTTGATGCTCGGCAACGAAGCCGTTGCCAGAGGACTTTACGAAGCCGGCTGTTCCTTTGTTTCCAGCTATCCCGGAACTCCGAGCACGGAGATAACGGAATTTGCCGCAAAATACAAGGAGATTTACGCCGAGTGGGCGCCTAACGAAAAGGTTGCCGTTGAGGCGGCTTTCGGCGCCTGTCTTGCAGGTAAAAGAAGCTTCTGTTCGATGAAGCACGTCGGACTTAACGTAGCCGCCGATCCCGTTTTCACAATAGCTTACACGGGAGTAAACGCAGGTATGATAATCGGAGTTGCGGACGACGCAGGTATGCACAGCTCACAAAACGAGCAGGATTCACGTCACTATGCTATCGCCGCAAAGCTCCCGATGCTTGAGCCTGCGGATGCGGCGGAATCCCTTGAATTTACAAAGCTCGCATACGAAATTTCCGAAAAATACGACACACCCGTTTTTATCAAGATGTGTACGAGAATTGCTCACTCTCAGAGCGTTATCGAAACCTCGGAAAGAGAAGAATTTTCAAAGACATATGAAAAGAACGGAGCAAAATACATTATGATGCCCGGCAATGCAAAGCGCAGGCATCCGATCGTTGAGGAGAGGACGGCGGCTCTGACCGACTATGCCGAAACCGCACCGATCAACCGGATTGAAGACGGAAGCGATCATTCCGTAGGAATAATAACCTCCAGCACGAGCTATCAGTACGCCAAGGAAGTCTGCGGCAACAAATATCCCGTGCTCAAGCTCGGAATGATAAATCCTCTGCCGGTAAATAAGATACGTGATTTTGCAAAAAATGTCGGCAAGGTTATTGTTATTGAAGAGCTTGACGGCATAATCGAAACTCATTGCCGCAATATCGGCGTTGAGGTCACGGGCAAGAATTTGTTCAGTTGTATTGACGAATTAAGCCAGAACATCGTTGCCGAAAAGCTCGGCTTCACTCCCGAAAGCGGAAAGAAGCTTGACGAAAACATTCCGGCAAGACCTCCGGTTATGTGCGCAGGCTGTCCGCACAGAGGACTTTTCTACACGCTCAAAAAGAATAAGCTCACCGTTATGGGCGATATCGGCTGTTACACGCTCGGAGCGGTCGCACCGCTTGCGGCGATCGACACGACCATCTGTATGGGTGCTTCTGTTTCAAGTATTCACGGCTTCAACAAGGCAAACGGCGGAACGAGCGACGGCAAGACCGTTGCAGTTATCGGCGATTCGACCTTTATGCACTCAGGCGTTACAGGACTTATCAACATTGCATATAACGAATCAAACTCGACCGTTATTATTCTTGACAACTCTATCACGGGTATGACGGGACATCAGCAGAACCCGACAACGGGATATAATCTCAAGGGCGATCCCTGCACGAAGATCGACCTTGAAGCTCTCTGCCGCTCGGTCGGAATAAAGAGGGTGAGGGTAGTCGATCCCTATAATCTCAAGGAATGTGACGATGCGGTCAAGGAAGAGCTTGCCGCAGACGAGCCGTCGGTTATTATTTCAAGAAGGCCCTGCGCCCTCCTGAAATATGTCAAGCACAACGGACCGATCGCCGCCGATCCCGAAAAGTGCATAGGCTGTAAGTCCTGTATGAAGATCGGCTGTCCTGCGATCAGCATTGTTGACGGCAAGGCGAAGATCGACTCAACCCTTTGCACCGGATGCGGCGTTTGCAGTCAGCTTTGCAAATTCGGTGCGCTTGATAACGGAAAGGAGTCCTGAGCTATGCAGACGAAAAACATTATGATTGTCGGAGTCGGCGGACAGGGAACCTTGCTTGCAAGCAAGCTTCTCGGCAGACTCCTGCTTGAAAAAAATTACGACGTTAAGGTCAGCGAGGTTCACGGAATGAGCCAGAGAGGCGGAAGCGTTGTGACCTATGTACGCTACGGCGACAAGGTTTATTCCCCTATCATTGACAAGGGTGAGGCGGATATTATAATTTCCTTTGAGCTTCTTGAAGCGGCTCGCTGGACGGAATATCTCAAGCCCGACGGAACAATTATCACAAACACTCAGCAGATCAATCCCATGCCCGTAATCACGGGAGCGGCAGAATATCCGACAGAGCTTGTTGAAAAAATCAAGGCTCTCGGAGTGAAGCTTGACGCAATTGACGCACTCTCCCTTGCGGAGGAGGCAGGAACGGCGAAGGCAGTCAACCTCGTTCTTATGGGCAGACTTTCAAAATATTTTGACTTCACAACCGAGGAATGGATGAGAGCGATCGAAAAGAGCGTTCCCGAAAAATTCCTTGAAATAAACAAAAAAGCATTCACACTCGGCAAGGACGCGTAAGACAGGAGAGATCATATGGAAAGGTATTATCAGAAAGAAATCGAATGTGCCGCACCGGAAAAAATCCGTGAGCTGCAAAATGAAAGACTTGTAAAGCAGGTCAAGCACGTCTGGGACAATGTTCCCTATTACAGAAAGAAGATGGAGGAAAAGGGCGTCACACCCGACGACATCAAGGGCGTTGACGATCTTCACAAGCTTCCGTTTCTCAGCAAGGACGATCTTCGTGACGCATATCCCTACGGTCTTCTTGCCGTTCCTAAGAGCGAATGTGTAAGAATCCAGTCCACCTCCGGCACAACAGGCAGACGTGTTGTTGCTTTCTAC
>JAXJRE010000099.1:0-8757 GCA_036310785.1 Acutalibacteraceae bacterium | reverse complement strand
TCTTTTACTCGTCATTTTTTCTTCCATATATTTACTCCGTTATGATTTTTTTAAGTTCTTCCGCCATCAGTCTGAGCGCCTTGCCTCTGTGGCTCATTGCGTCTTTTTCCTCGGCTGTGATCTCGCCAAACGACTTTTCGCCGCTCATAAATACGGGATCATATCCGAAGCCTCCGCTTCCGTGACGCTCCGTGAGTATTTCGCCCTCACATTCGCCCCTTACGGTGATTATTCTTCCGTCGGGAAAAGCACAGCAGGCGGCGCAAACAAATCTTGCCGTTCTGTCCTTTCTTTCAACACCGTCAAGCTTGTCAAGAAGCTTGTCAATATTGGCTTCGTCGTCGCCGTGAACACCCGAATAACGTGCCGAATAAACTCCGGGTTCGCCGTTAAGATAATCTACGCAGAGTCCCGAATCGTCAGCAATACAGGCAATTCCGCTGTCCTCACAGCCTGCAACGGCCTTGATTTGTGCGTTTTCCTCAAAGGTTGTGCCCGTTTCCTCAACGTCACGAAGCTCACAGCCGATATCCTCGGCAATAACAACTTCAATTCCGAGAGGGGAGAGTATGCGCTGAAGCTCCGTCTTTTTTTTATTATTATGGGTAGCAATCAGCAGTTTCATTCAGCAGCTTCCTCCGCCTTTTCTTCGTCTTCCATAAACATATTATCCTCATCGTGCTTGACCTCGTTGTCAAACAGTCCGTCGGCAAAGGCTTTTGGATTAAAAGGCTGAAGATCGTCGATTTTTTCACCGACTCCGACAAACTTAACCGGAACCTTGAGATCGTTCTTTATAGCAAGAACAACTCCGCCCTTTGCTGTTCCGTCAAGCTTTGTCAGGACAATACCCGTAATCTCGCATACGTTTTTGAAGTCACGGGCCTGATTGACGGCGTTCTGACCTGTTGTTGCATCAAGCACAAGCAGGCTCTCACGGTCGTTGTAGGGAAGCTCCTTGTCAATTATTCTGTAAATCTTGGCAAGCTCGTCCATCAGGTTTTTCTTGTTGTGCAAACGACCTGCGGTGTCGCAGATGATGATGTCCGCATCTCTTGCGATACCTGCCTGAATGGTGTCATAGACGACTGCGGCAGGATCGGCTCCCTCATGGTGCTTGACAATCTCAACACCTGCACGGTTAGCCCATTCCTCAAGCTGATCTATTGCCGCGGCACGGAAGGTATCTGCCGCACCGAGGATAACCTTTTTGCCCTGAGCCTTATACATAGCCGCCATTTTACCGATTGTGGTGGTCTTGCCGACGCCGTTTACACCGATAACAAGTATGATTGACGGCATCGTGATAAGTCCCATATCCTCGCCGCCCTCAAGCATCTCGGAAACAATCTCCTTGATCGCACCCTTGACCTGAGAGGACTTTTTGAGATGGTGCTTCGAGACATATTCCCTGAGCTTTTCGCAGATCTCTGCGGAGGTGTTCATTCCGACGTCGCCCATAATAAGAATCTCTTCAAGGTCGTCATAGAGCTGATCGGTGATATCCTCGTTTTCGCTTATAACCTCGTCTATCTTTCCCGAAATATTATCTCTCGTCTTTTTAAGACCGAAGTTAAATTTTTTAAAAATATTTAAAGCCATAACTGCCTCCGATTAACGTCCGTCACGGATGTTTTTGATGATGTTGTCAACAACACTGCGGATCTTGCTGTCCTCGTTGTATCTCTTTGTGAACTTATCAAGGCTGTAAACAACAGTTGAATGATCGCGGTTAAATTCCTTACCAATATTCTTGGTTGAAAGACCAGTCATCTCTCTGACGATATACATAGCCATCTGGCGCATTTCCGTAGTCTGAGCGTTCTGCTTCTTTGAATATATATCTGCGCTGTCAGCTCCGTAGGTGCGTGCAACCTCGGTAACGATCTTATCTATCGTGACAGGGGTGGGGCTGTTGTCAACGATAATATCCTTGATCGCCGTCTGAGCGGTCATAATGTTGACAGGCATTCCCTGCATGGTGACAAAGGCCTGCATTTTTTTAACTGCGCCCTCAAGCTGTCTGATATTATTCTTAAGTTTTTCGGCTATGTACTGAACGATCTCGTCGGAAAGCTCAAAATTGAGCACCTCGGCCTTGCGCTTGATGATAGCCATTCTGGTTTCAAGGTCGGGCGACTGAATGTCTGCCATAAGTCCCCACTCAAAGCGGTTGCGAAGTCTGTCCTCAAGCAGGGCAATCTCCTTGGGCGGACGGTCAGATGTCAGAACGATCTGATTTCCCGCCAGATAAAGTGCGTTGAAGGTGTGGAAAAACTCCTCCTGAGTGGAGTCCTTACCTGCGATAAACTGAACGTCATCGACAAGAAGTATGTCCGCATTCCTGTACTTGTTGTGAAAATCCTCGGTGCTTTTCTGTCCGATGTATTTAACAAGCTCGTTTGTAAAGCTTTCGCCTCTTGTATATACGATGTTTGATTCGGGATGCTTATCCTTGACGGCGTGCGCAATAGCGTTAAGAAGATGAGTCTTGCCGAGACCGGAATTTCCGTGAATGAAAAGGGGATTGTATTTTCCGCCCGGATCGTTGGCAACGGCACTTGCCGCAGCGTATGCAAATCGGTTTGATGCTCCGACAATGAAGGAATCGAAGGTGTCCTCATCTGTCAGAAGATCCTCATCGGTTTCCTCCTTTGCCGGCATTGATTTGTCAATATCGACAAGAACGATTTTAATATCAAAGCCGATAATGTTCTTGAACGAAGAAGCGAGCTTATCCATGAATCGGCTTTCAACAATTTTACGCTTGAAGTCGGAAAGAGCGATAACAACCTCGTTATCGTCGAAGCTTACAAGCTCCATATCCTTAAACCAAACATTGTATATGGATTCGGAGACCTGATTTTTACATTCTTCTTTAACCATTTCCCAAAGTTCCGCAAATGAATCCATTGTTTTTTTACATCTCCCGTTTGATTTGTTAGCAATTAAGTATAGCACACGGCAAAAATAAATGCAATGACTAAATTATACAATTATTATATCTATATCCTTTTTAAATTTTATTTCAGTTATATTTGACTACTTGCAAAAAAGCTTTTCTTGTTTTATAATGTGCATAACGGAGGTGTAGGTATGTCCGAAAAACTTTTATCAATTATTCTTCCTGCATATAATGCCGAAAAAACAATTAAAAGAGCCATTGACAGCGTCCTTTGCAGTAAATCGGACGATTTTGAGCTTATTGTTATTGATGACGGCTCAAAGGATTCTACCAATGATATTGTCAGAAGCTATAACGATCCGAGACTTTCTTTGATTACAAAGGATAATTCCGGCGTTTCATCAACCCGTAATTTCGGTATTGAAAAAGCAACAGGCAAGTACATTACTTTTATTGACAGCGACGATGAGTATACCGAAGGTGCGATTGATAAGCTTCTCTCTTACGCAACCGGCGAGGACTTTGATTTGCTCGGCTTCGGATATTACGGGGAGTGGCTGAAAAACGGCAAGGTTTATAAAACAGACGCAAACTCGGTTTCTCAGAAGCTTTCTTTTAATATTGAAGATGCCGCACCGTATTTCAGATATATTTTTGAATCTTCCCACATTCTTTTACAAACTTCATGGAATAAAGTGTTCAAAAGGGAGATAATGACAGAGAACGGTATCAGGTTTGACGAGAGTATGGTTTGCTACGAAAACCTTACAATGATATTTGATTATCTTAAATATGCACGCAAGATAGTCTTTTTGAACGATATACTATATAAATACTGTTTTTATGCCGAGAGCAATGTAAACGTTATTCAAAAAAGGAGAAAGCTTGATCTTACCTCCGATGTTTCAAAATGCTACGGTAAGTTCATTGAGCTTTGTGAAAAGTATTCGTATGACGATCAGTACAGAGCCTTTATGGATTCGTCTTTCCTCAACGACTTTGTATATTGCAGCAGAAAATATTTTGAGAAATCGGAACAATATTCCAAGAGCCAACAGCTTGACGCTTTTTCAAAATATCTCAATAATGACGGTATGACAAAGCTTCGGAACGGTTATCTTTCGGGAATGACATTTTACAGATTGATTTTCACTCTGAACGACAAGGGCTTAAAGCACATGGCCTACGCCTTATACAAAAAAATGATATTCAAGTAATTTTGTAAACATTGACTTCATTTCATAAAAAATGATTGACATTAAAAGGATTTTATTATATAATAACAAAACGTGAGTGCATTTACTTTTTAATTGTCGCTCAGTATATCCAAAGTAAAAATACGAAACGGAGGTCAGAGTAATGAAGAGAACTTACCAGCCTAAGAAGCGTCACAGAAAGATGGAGCACGGTTTCCGTAAGAGAATGTCTGACAGAAACGGACGCAAGGTTCTTGCACGTCGTCGTGCAAAGGGCAGAAAGCAGCTTACTTACTAATTTACGGGTTTTTGCCCACCGTTGAACGGATTTGATATTTTTGCCTGATAAAAAATACATTGTTTTAAAGCAAAATAGCGATTTCCGACGAGCTTACGGCAGAGGAAAATCATTTTCTGATCCTGCGTTGGTTACTTATGTTTTAAAAAATAACCGCGCGGGAATTTGTCGTATGGGTATAACTACAAGTAAGAAGATCGGCAATGCGGTTGAAAGAAACCGCGCCAGAAGAATTATCCGGGCAGCTTTCAGAGATAATCTCCCAGATATCAAGGGCGGTTATGATTTTGTATTCGTTGCCAGGACAAGAACTAAATTTCTTAAAAGCACAGATATTTCGACTATTATGGCGAAGCATCTTGCAAAAGCGGGCGTGAAAAACAAATGAGAAGCTTTCTCATAAGATGTATCAAGTTCTACCAAAGGCATATTTCGCCTCATCTTCCGCCCATGTGCAGGTATTATCCTACCTGCTCTCACTACGCCGTAGAGGCGATTGAAGTTCACGGAGCTTTAAAAGGATCTTTCTTTGCTCTGTTACGGTTGCTCAGGTGCAACCAGCTTTTTAAGGGAGGTTATGACCCTGTTCCTCCGAAAAAAGAAAAGGGTTGCAAAGGAAAAGGAGACAAACAATGAACGCAATTTATAACGCTCTGTATAAGTATATTACACCGCTTTTCGGTTATATAATGCTTTTCTTTTACGGAATTGTTGACGGTTTTAACGGCAACTACGGAATAGCGATTATTCTCTTTACCGTTTTTGCACGTCTTGTTACTCTTCCGTCCACAATCAGTCAGCAGAAGGGTATGGCGAAACAGCAGCGTCTTGCTCCGAAGATCAGACGAATTCAGGAGAAATATGCAGGTAACCAGCAGAAAATTCAGGAGGAGACACAGAATCTCTATGCCCGTGAGGGATACAATCCGATGTCTGCCGGCTGTCTTCCGCTTTTGATTCAGTTCCCGTTTATTATCGGTCTTTTCGGCGTTCTCTACAATCCGCTCCGCTACGCCATCGGTCTTGATGCGGCGGCTTCGGATCAGTTTGTCGAGGTCTTTTCAAATATGGTGAACGACGGCATTATTGACGTCGGATCCAAGGTTGACAGATATTATCCGCTTTATATCATTCAGCATTTTGACGCTGTCAAGGAGTATATCGCATCAAAGGGAATTACAACAATTTCCGGTGATGCTATTTCGAGAATCCAGACCTTTATTGATGCAGACAGATTTACCTTCCTCGGTCTTGAGCTTGGTGTTCAGCCGAAATTCAAGGAGTTCAACAAATACTGGCTCATTCCTATTCTTTCCGGAGTTACTTCGCTTATTTCCGCAATCATTATGCAGATCCAGCAGAAGAAAACAAATCCTTCCGCTAATGCACCCGGCGCAGGCTGTACAATGCTTGTTATGCCCATCATGTCGGTATGGTTTGCATTCCTCTTCCCGAGCGGTATCGGCGTATATTGGATTGCTTCAAACGTAATTTCAACGATCCAGTCGCTCATACTCAAGAAGGTTATTTCTCCGCAGAAGAATATTGCAAAGCTGATGATCAAGGAATCTGTGGAACGCCGTTCAAGAGAGAACAGCATCAAGCGGATAAAAAACAGCTAAATTCAGAAAATAACACTTTTGTGTAATCTTTACAGGTGGTGAAAACCGTTGATAAAAGAAGCATTCGGAAAAGGCGCTACTACCGAGGCCGCTATCGATGCCGCTAAAAACGAGCTCGGAGCTCCCTGGGACGCCGATGTAAATATTGAGGTTTTAAAAACTGCTAAGAAAAAGACTCTCGGACTTTTCGGCGGCTCTCTTGCAGAAGTCAGAGCCTATTATGAAATTCCCGATGAGGTTAAAAAGCCCGAACCAAAGGCTAAAAAGCAGAAACCCGCAGAAGCAGAAAAGAAAGAAACTACTAAGCCCGAAGCTAAAAAAGAAGCTCCGGCGAAAAAGCAGGAGCCTGTCAAGGAGACCGTTAAGACGGTCGGCAACGCTTCAAAGGCGGCAGAGGCTTATATCAAGAGTATTCTTGAAGGTATGGGAGTTGAGGACGCTAAGATCTCTGCAAATGAGGATGACGAGAGCGTTTATGTTCAGCTTGACTGCGGTAACGATTACGGCTTTGTAATCGGCAGGAGAGGCGAGACTCTCGACGCAATCCAGTATCTTACAAGACTTGTTATTAACAAGGGTAAGGACAGCTATAAGCGTGTTTCTATCAATGCAGGCAATTACAGAGAAAAGAGAGAGGAAACTCTCCGTGAGCTTGCAAAGAAAAACGCTTCAAGAGTAAAAAAATACGGCAGAAATGTCTGCCTTGATCCTATGAATCCCTACGAAAGACGTATTATTCATACGACTATTCAGGAGATTGAGGGCGTTGATTCTCACTCTATCGGTTCGGAAAGCGACAGGAGAGTTGTTATAACGCTTGCAGAGGGCTTTAAGGCTACAAATCCGTCGGGCGGCAGAAATCGCAGAGGGGATTACAGACGTTCGGATAACCGTTCTCATTCAAAGGAACTGCAGCAGCCTACAAGAGCTCCGCGTTCTGATCTTGAGGGTACTCTTTACGGTAAAATTGAGCCTAAAAACAAAGAGGAATAAGATTTTTAAAGAAGCGGACAATATAATTATGTTGTTCGCTTTTCGTCATTTCTCCGAGGTGAAATGTCACCTTACGGATTCGTTTAAATGGAGTTGATATGATGGATAATAAGGAAAGAAAAGACGATTTAGGAAATATTGATGAGTTTAATGAGAAGTACAGGCATTATGTTTCCGATACAGAGGCTGAAGAATCGGACATGGTGAATGAAGATGCCGAAACAGTAAGACTTGATAAGGACGAAGAATACGATTTGTATGACGAAGCGTCCGATACTGATGAGGAATATTCCGACGAACAGCTCGAAGAGTCGATAAAAAAGCAAAACTTTTTTACAAAGAATAAGCACAGAAACTCAAAAATAATTGCTCTTTGTCTTGTTATTGTTCTTTTGCTCGGAATAGGAGCCGGTCTTGTCTGGATATATGTTTCCACCAAGAGCGAGGGCTACGGTGACGACGGAATTGATTACGGCACGATTGATAAGAATTATCTTGTTGACGATAACACTCAATTCAAGGTTATGGGAGATATCGACGCCGATTCGCTCAACGCTTTTTTGTATGAGTGGGCAAATAACGGCGGAGAAAAAATGTATAATAAGAATGTAATCAATGTTCTTCTTTGCGGAGTCGACAGCGAATATAATCTTTGCGACTCTCAGATACTCGTCTCTGTTGACAAGAAAAACGAAAAAATTACAATGGTTTCCTTCCTTCGTGACAGCTGGACTTATATCCGGATGCCGAAAGAGGACGGAACCTACTATGACGAGTATGAGAAGGTCAACGCTGCCTACCACGGCGGTCCTACAACTCTCAAGCAGACGATAGAGAACAATTACAAGATTAAAATTGACCAGTACATCTGCGTTGACTTTAAGTCCTTCCCGAAGGTAATTGACGCTATCGGCGGAGTTACCGTTGAGGTACAGGACTATGAGGCAGATTACATCCGCAGAACGTCAAGTCAGACCGACTTCCCTTACGGCAGAGCTACCCTGAACGGTAAGCAGGCTCTTATTTACAGCCGAATCCGTCATTGCGACGATGACAGCGATCTCAGCCGTACAAGAAGACAGAGATCTGTTATCAAATCCCTTATCAGCAAGGCTAAGACTGCGACAAACGGTCAGCTTGTCAATGCTTTCAAGCAAGTTTCGGGTTACCTCAGAACAGGATATTCTCAGTCAGAGGTACTTTCCCTGATTGCAACGGCATATTCGCACAACTGGATGGATTTTGAAATCGTTGAATACATTATGCCTAACGAAGATTATGTTGAAAGAATAGGCGGATATATCAATTCTACGACCTGGGCTTGGACAGTTGATTATCCTCTCTGTGCTCAGAGACTTCAGAACATCCTTTACGGCAAGTCAAACATTGTTCTTGCAGAGGACAGAGTCGGCGCACTTGATTTTGTTACCAATAAGCGCAACACGACTGCCGGCAGCTCGGATAATTCGTACAGCGATTCCGATAACTCATACAGTGACAACAGCTCCTCCGGCAACGATTATAACAATTATAACGAGCCTGACACCGATTATGAGGAGCCGGATACCGAAGCTCCGACCGATCCTGAGCCGGTCACAGATGAGCCTGCCAAAGAGCCCGCAGATGAGCCTGTGGATGAAGATACATCCGACGAAGGCAACGGTGTGCTTTCAGACTTATTTAACAGATTAAACTAAAAAATTGAGGCTGTCGCAATAAGATGAAGAAGCCGTTTTCTTCCGA
>JAXJRE010000098.1:0-4884 GCA_036310785.1 Acutalibacteraceae bacterium | reverse complement strand
GGCGGTTACAACGCTTTCTCTGCCGTCAATGATTATGCTTCGCAAAG
The DNA here is from genome assembly GCA_036310785.1 of Acutalibacteraceae bacterium. Taxonomy (GTDB): domain Bacteria; phylum Bacillota; class Clostridia; order Oscillospirales; family Acutalibacteraceae; genus CAG-488. Next base: position 4,837 of record JAXJRE010000098.1, on the reverse strand, counting down.
CGGTCAAACCTAAGCTTTTGGGAATATTTATTTCTATTTGCACAGCCGGAATAATAATTGTTGGATACTCTTTTAACCTTATCCAACCGTTTATTATATAAATTATTGGAGGTAGTTGTTATGGCTCTGTTTAATTTCGGTAAGAAAAAGAAAGAAGAAAAGAAAACAACGGATTGCGCTTGCGCCTGCGGATGCTCTGCAAGAGAGGTCGGCAATATTTCAAATGATTGCTGTCCCGAGGCTAAAGACGGTATTTGCTGTATAAAGGTTTTGGGCGCAGGGTGCAAAGCCTGTCACGAACAATATGAAAATGCCAAAGAAGCCGTAAAAGCGATGGGATTGTCGGTGGAAGTGGAATATGTCACCGATATGCAAAAGGTTATGACCTACGGTGTAATGAGTATGCCTGCCATTGTGGTCAATGAAAAGGTTGTTTCAAGGGGTAAGGTGCTTAAAGCATCAGAGGTGGAAAAACTGCTCCGTCGGTCGATATGAAATACAAAAGCGCAGCGACCTTAGCGGTTACTGCGCTTTTTGAATGATTATTATTTACTTCGTCAGCAGCACACGGCAAGCCTTGAGTGTCTGAGCACCTGCAAGACCGTCAACGGTGATGCCTGCGACTTTCTGCACTTGCTTTGTTGCGGTGGTTGTGCCTGCGCCGAATTTATTGTTGTCGTCAACTCCCTGCGTGATGATATTCTTTGCCTTGAGAGCTATAAGCATCTGTTTATATGCGTAAACAGCAACGCTCTTGTCGCCCTCTTTAAGATAGCCGCCGATGTCGGGTGATTCTATCTTTGAGGTTGTATTTGTCGATGTTGTCGGCTTCGATGAAGCGGATTTATAGGCAACTCCGAAGTATTTGCAAATGCCCTGTGCGATCTTCTCGCCGATCGCTGTTGTGTTCTCGATGATCCACTTTGCGATTGACGGCACATCGTGGAAATCGACCTCAACATAAGCCGTCGGTGCGTTCGGTGTATTGACTTCAAGCAAACCGTTATTTGCGCTGACGCTTTCACTTGTGCCGGGTGTGAACGGAGCAAGAACGGCATAGATCGCTTTTGCGGCATTGTAGCCTTTTGCGCTTCCGTCATAGTAATAAATCCTTGTGCCTGACGTCTTGCCGTTGTATGCGTTGGTATGGATCGGAACGTGCAGGTCTGCGCCCCATTTATCCGATTCGGCGCAACGACTTGAAAGGGAATTGCTGGTCGGTATCATGACCGATATTCCGCATCTTTCAAGTGCGGTCTTGCAGGCATTAGCGATCTTGATGCACTGCACCGCTTCGGTCGTATTGCCGTATGCGTATGCGTTGTCATACTGACAACTCGGAGAAAGATACACCTTACTCATTCTCAGCACCCCCATTCAGAATGTTATCTGCTTCCTGAGCCTTTTTGGTGAAGCTGTTGTTCTTCCACCACGCCCAGATTGAGCCGATAACCGTCAGACCGTATGTAACATACTCCTGCCATTGATCGACGTCGATTGCCTCTGTTCTCTTGCCGAGGATAACGCAGAGCTGACTGACGAGGGCAAGCAAGAGAACAATTGTTCTTGCCCAGGTCTGGACTGTTACACCTTTGAGATTGATTTTCTTCATTGCAGTTCCTCCTTAACTGTTGATGTGTTTTTCTAAGTCGCTGATACGGTGATCTGCGACCTTTGCCTTTTCTTCAAGAACGGGAACACGCCGTGCAAAATTGTTGTGCTCCCTGACCTCTCTCGTCAGCTCCTCAATCTTTTCATCGGTTACAGCCTGAGCTTTTTCAAGGCTGTGCGACATTTTTGCGTTCGACACCAGATTGGATATCACAACGCCTGCGAGAGATAAAATACCTGTTATGAGTGCCGCTATGATAGCTTCCATGTGGCACCTCATATCATGCCGAATATCTCGGCGAGTTTAATTAGAGCCGCAAAGATCGGAAGCACAACGTTGAAAGCGACCGCCGATCCTGCGATATATATAAATGTGTCGATAATACTGTTTTCTCCCATTTCAATTCCTCCGTTAATCATAATAGCCTCTCTGAGATTATTATAAATTCGGTTTTCGGCTTGTCCGCTTTCTCGGCGTTTGTCGGCTGATATATAGCTTTTTCGACATTCCGATTCCTGATGCGCTGTTTGTTTTGCATAATCTCAGGGGTGACGGTTTGGTGATTATGTAGAAAAAATTTTTTCGGTTGAAAACGCCGATGTCAATGCATTATACTGTTAGAAAACCCGACAACAGACGGACGGCTGTTTAGCATAATCTCTGTTTGTTCGGCGGTTGTTTAAATGATCCGAGGTAAAGAACTATGAGCGAATTTTTACTTGGCGCGTCCTACTATCCCGAATGGTGGAGCCGAGACGAATGGGAAAAGGATTTTGAAATGATGGCAGAGCTTGGGCTGAACTGCGTGCGTATGGGCGAGTTTGCCTGGAGCTGGTATGAGCCGAGAGAGGGCGAGTTTAATTTTGAGCCGATGCTTGCGGCCGTTGACTGCGCCGAAAGGCACGGAATCAAGGTCATTATGGGTACCTCGACCGCCGTTTGTCCTGCGTGGCTTTATAAGAAATATCCCGAAGTCAAGGGCGGCAATGTTCACGGTCACTACGATTTCGGCGGCAGAAAAGGACAATGCCTCTCAAGTGAAATTTTTCTGCATTATGCCGAGCGTATAACCGAGGAGCAGACAAAGGCTCTCGGCGGTCATCCGAACATAGTCGGCTGGCAGCTTGACAACGAGCCGGGATTTCCGTTCAGCGACTTTGACGCTTGCTGCAGGAAGGGCTTTCAGGAGTGGCTCAGGGAGAAGTACGGCACTATTGACGAGCTGAATAAAGCATGGTTTACGATGATGTGGTCGAATGTCTACAACGATTTTGACGAGATCGACATTCCCGTCAACGCCTGCGAGGGCGGCTGGACGCTTGAGGTTCAGCTTGATTACAGAAAATATTTTTCTTTCACCTTTAACCGCCTGCTCAGAATGGAGGCAGGCTATGTCCGCAAAAATTCTCCGGGCAGATTTATCTACACCAACTGGCCGGGAGCAAACTGGTCTGTCAACTGCTTCGAGGGTAGCGAGTACCTTGATTTTGCAGGCTGGGACAACTATGTCGGTCAGCCGAACGGAGACAATTACCGTATTCAACTTCGTGCGAGTATGGAGCACAGCTTTGACCGCCGCCTTTCAAACGGCAAGGAAAAATTTCTCGTCGCCGAACAGCTCGGCTACACGGACGCAAACACACCGCCTGAAGTCATTGCGGCTCAGACCTGGCTGAATGTTTCGCACGGTGCGTTCGCAACGGTGTTTTTCGAGTGGAGAACGCCCAACGGCGGAGCGGAGCAGGAATATGCAAGCGTCCTCGGCAAGGACAGACAGTTCCGCCCCGAAACCTATCCCGTTATCAGGAAGCTTTCGGAGCAGATCAAGGCAATATACAACGAAATTGACGGCGCAAAAACTCCGTCCGAGGTTGCGGCGCTTTATTCCTATGAGAATAGCTGGGGAACCCGTGGCTGGGTGGTTGACGGACCGTATGACGAGGAGTTTTTCAACGCATACGGCGGCTTTAAAAATTCGCTGAAGACCGATGTTGACGTTATCGGAATTGACGACGATTTCGGAAAATACAAGGCGATCGTTATGCCCAATCACAGAATCACAACTCCCGAACAGGCGGATAGGCTGAAAAAATATGTCGAAAACGGCGGTATTCTGATTATGAATACCGACTGCGGCAACCGTGACGAGTTCAATAAAATGCGTGATATGCTCGATCCCGGACTTTTTGCCGATATCTGCGGTGCAAAGGTTGATTCGACTATAAGCTCTGACAAGCTGAAAAAACAGACAGGGGAGGACTGCTTTGTTATCTTCCCGAACGGCAAGGCAAAGGCAGGGGAAACGGTCAACCGTCTTGTGCTTGATACAGCCGAGCCTGCGGCAGAATACAGCTGCGGTCTGCTTTCGGGCAAGCCTGCCGTGACGGTGAATAAATTCGGCAAAGGCTGTGCCGTCCTCTTTGCCACGGTCGGAAACGATGTCTGTTTCTACGAAGCTCTTGCGGACTTTGTCAAGGACAGGTTTAATATCGCACCCTTGCTTGATGCGGACGACGGAATAATCGTTTCGTCAAGAGTTAAGGAGGACAAGACCTTTATTTTTGCCGTAAATATGAAAGACAAGGCAGGTTCGGTTCGCCTGAAAAAGCCGATGAAAGATATCATCAGCGGCAGAGAATTTGTCGAGACTGCGAGCCTTGAGCCTTACGAAACGATAATTTTAATATAACAAAAAGGACTGCCGCTTTAAGCGTTTCGGCTTAGTGCGACAGTCCTTGAATTTTATTTGATTATTTTTTTCCTTTGAGGATCGGGGACAGCTTGGGATAAATAATAAATGTTATCGCAACGCTGATAAGTCCTTTTACAAAGGTGAACGGAACGTTGAAAATGAGGATCGCTTTCCACAGCGAATCGACGCTCGGCAGAATTGCACGGTACATTCCGAGGATCGCTTCTTCGGAAATCATAACCTTAATATAGATCGGATAAACGAAGAAAAGGTTGACGAAGAAGCAGAGAACCGCCATTGCCAGATCGCCTGTCATTGCGCCGATCAGAGCGTACTTGCGGTTGTGATGATGCTTGTAAAACATACCGGCGACAAAGACGAAGATTGCGCCGAGAATGAAGTTTGAAAGCTCGCCTACGCCGAAGGTAGAGGTGACAAAAAGGTGAACGAGGTTTTTGACAAGACACACCGCAACTCCGCAAACCGGGCCGAAAGCGAATGAGGTTATCAGGGCAGGCAGGTCGGATATGTCT
>JAXJRE010000097.1:0-3149 GCA_036310785.1 Acutalibacteraceae bacterium | reverse complement strand
GCGTGACCTGAAACGTGAACTCCGTAGCTTTTTTCATAAATGACATCTGCTCCGAGCTTCATCAGCTCGTTAATAACGTTGCCGACGGTCTTTTCGTTACCGGGAATGGGATTTGCAGAAATAATAATGCAGTCATTTGGGCCGATGGAAACCTTTTTGTGACCTGAAAAAGCCATTCTTGAAAGAGCGGACATAGGCTCACCCTGACTGCCCGTGGTGATAATGACCATCTTGTCATCGGGATATTTGTTTATCATATCAATGCTTACCAGCTCACCCTCATCAACATTGAGGTAGCCGAGCCTTGAACCGATCTCAACAACATTTTCAAGGCTTCTGCCCGAAAGCGCGACCTTTCTGCCGAGAGCCTGAGCCTGATCTATAATCTGCTGAACACGGTGAACGTTGGAAGCAAAGGTTGCTATGATAATTCTTCTTTTGCCTGCCTGTTCAAAAAGCGTCCTGAGCGATGCGCCGACGGCACGTTCACTCTCCGTGTAGCCCTTTCTTTCGGCATTTGTCGAATCGGAGAGCATACAGAGAACACCCTCTCTGCCAAGCTCTGCAAAGCGGTTAATGTCAATCATACCGCCGTCGATGGGCGTGCTGTCGATCTTGAAATCGCCCATCTGCACGATAACTCCGGCCTCGCATTTAATGGCAAAGGCAAGGGAATCGGGAATTGAATGGTTGACGTGAATAGCTTCGATGTCAAACTTTCCGAGCTTTATCGTGTCGCCCGGTTTGATAACATTGAGCTTTGCGCCGCTTAAAAGCTTATGCTCCTCAAGCTTGCCCTCAACAAGTCCCATAGTAAGCCTTGTTCCGTAAACGGGAATGTTGATCTTCTGCAAAAGATAGGCAAGTCCGCCGATGTGATCCTCATGTCCGTGGGTGATAATAATACCCCTGATCTTGTCCCTGTTTTCCTCAAGATAGGTGAAATCGGGAATAACAAGATCAACTCCGAGCATATCAGCCTCGGGGAAAGCAAGACCGCAGTCCACGATCACGATATCATTTTCAAATTCATAGACCGTGATGTTCTTGCCGATCTCGTTCAAGCCGCCGAGGAAGCCGATCTTGACGGATTTTACGTTTTTCTTCCTGTTCTTTTTAGAGTTTGACGTGTTTCTCTTTTTCTGATTGTTCTTTTTCTGAGCCGTTCTTTTTCTTTCGGCGTCCTGAACGCCTCTTGCGTTCGATTTTTTCGGTAAAGTCTTTTCATTCTTGGACGTCGTGTTCTTTTGATTTTTTGCAGTTTTTGACTGTTTTACACTGCGCTTTGTCTGCTTATTCTTAGCCGCAGACTTCTGAACCTTATCGGTTTTTTCATTGTTCGGCATTAAACTAACTAACTCCTATTCTTAAAAATTTTATATGTAAACCGCAATAAATACCATTCAAAAAGGGCAACAATTACATAATTACCCAATCTAACTAAATAATCATACTATTTTTTCAGTCAAAAGTCAATGATAAATATACTGTCATATAAGATAATTATTGGAAGCTATATTTATCCGTAAACATTTTCAGCGTGCAATCCGCAGTTGTTTTTTTGTAAAACATATGTTAAAATACAAATATGAGGTGAAATGATGAAACAAGTTGAAATTTTTACTGACGGAGCCTGCTCCGGAAATCCCGGCCCCGGAGGCTGGGGTGCAATTCTCAGATATAAAGAAACGGAAAAGGTTATCAGCGGCGGAGAAAAAAACACGACAAATAACCGTATGGAGCTAACGGGAGTTATCGAAGCATTAAAGCTTCTCAAAGAGCCTTGCGAGGTTATTCTGACTACCGATTCCAAATACGTTGCCGACGGTCTTTCAAAGGGCTGGGCAAAAAGCTGGAAAGCAAGGGGCTGGAAAAAAAGCGACAACAAGCCTGCTCTAAATCCTGACCTTTGGGACGAGCTTCTGACGCTTTGCGACATACACAAGGTAAAGGTAAACTGGGTTAAAGGACACGCCTCCCACCCCGAAAACGAACGCTGTGACGCTCTTGCGGTCAGCGAATGGAAAAAATTAGTATAATGTTAAATCAACAAGGACGGAAGCCGAAAAATCGACTTTCGCCCTTTGCTTTTATATCGAGGCCTCAAATGCTGCTCTGATTGTTCTTGCGGGAATGATCTCGATAATATCTTTTATTTTCACATTCAGATTTTTATAGTTGTGATAAGGAACGATACATCGTTTAAATCCGAGCCTTGCCGACTCCTTGATACGCTGTTCACAGCTTGAAACGGAGCGTATCTCTCCGCCGAGACCAACCTCACCGAATGCGATAACATCATCACGGATCGGCGCATCCTTCAGGCTTGAGATCAGCGCAAGAGCAACCGAAAGATCGGACGCAGGCTCATCGAGCCTTAAACCTCCGACAACGTTGATATAAATATCGCAGTTGCTCATAAAATATCCTGCACGTTTTTCAAGCACGGCGGCAAGCATTGCAAGCCTGTTGTAGTCGAAACCGTTTGCCATTCTTCTCGGATTGCCGTAGCCCGAAGTGCTGACGAGTGCCTGAACCTCGGCAAGAATAGGTCTTGAGCCCTCCATCAGACAGGCAACGCAGGAGCCTGAGGTGTTCTTAGGTCTGCCGGAAATCATCATTTCGGAGGGATTTTCCACCTCGGAAAGTCCGTCATCCTTCATCTCAAAAACGCCGATCTCGTTAGTTGAGCCGTACCTATTCTTAACAGCTCTGAGTATGCGGTAGCACAGATGTCTTTCACCCTCAAAGTAAAGCACGGCGTCAACGATATGCTCAAGCACCTTCGGACCCGCAATATTACCGTCCTTGTTGACGTGACCGACAACTATCGTCGGAATATTCAGACTCTTTGAGGTCTGCATAAGGCAGTTTGTGCACTCTCTGACCTGTGCGACGCTTCCGAGCGAGGAATTAAGCTCGGGCAAATTCATCGTCTGGATAGAGTCGATTATAACCAGATCAGGTTTTGCCGCTCGCATATGCTCGCTGACGATCTGCACATCGGTTTCGCATAAAACGAAAAGATTTTCGGTGTTTACTCCGAGCCTGTCCGCCCTGAGCTTGATCTGATGCGCCGACTCCTCGCCCGAAACATAGAGTATCTTCAAGGTCCGGCCGAGGTACTGGCAGATCTGCAAAAGCAAGGT
>JAXJRE010000096.1:0-2527 GCA_036310785.1 Acutalibacteraceae bacterium | reverse complement strand
CAAATTCAGTTTTCTATAATGAAAGACAAGGTCAGTCTGCTTCTTGACACGACGGGAGCAGGTCTGCACAAGAGAGGTTACCGTCCGCAGGCAAATGCCGCTCCGATCAAGGAGACCTTGGCGGCGGCGCTCTGTGACCTTGCAAGACTCCGCAGTTATCACACCCTTTACGATCCGATGTGCGGAAGCGGAACAATACTCATAGAGGGTGCTATGATGGCGCACAATATCGCTCCCGGAGTGAACAGGTATTTCTCGGCGGAACGCTGGGACGTGATTGATGAAAATGTCTGGACTCAGGAACGTAGCCGTGCGAGGGAGCTTGTAAATTACGATACGGACTTTATCGCATACGGCTCCGATATAGACGAAGCCGCCCTTGAGATCGCTCAGATAAACGCAAAGAGGGCAGGAGTTGAAAGAAAGATCAGGTTTGAAAAGGCGGATATCCGCAATTTTGAGCCGAAAAGCGAAAAGGGCACTGTGATATGCAATCCGCCCTACGGAGAGCGTTTGTTGGATATCGAGGAGGCCCAGAGGCTTTATAAAATTATGGGGGAAAAATTCATCAGAAAGCACGGTTGGGCGTATTATGTCATAAGTCCGTCCGAAGAATTTGAAAAGGAGTTCGGACGCAAGGCAGACAAACGCCGCAAGCTTTACAACGGTATGATAAAGTGTCAGCTATTTATGTATTTCAAATGATTTACGGAGGTATTTTGAAATGAGACACCTATTTATTATCAATCCGAACGCCGGCAAGGGAAAGGCCTTTGATACGGTTATGCCGCTTATCAAAAAGGCAGTCACGGGCAGAGAAATAGATTACGAGGTGTATGTCAGCAGTTCCTCACAGGATACGCATGATTACTGTAAAAGAATGTGCGAGACCGGAGATCAGCTTCGTATTTATGCCTGCGGAGGAGACGGAACAATCTACGATGTTGTCAATGCGATATACGGCTTTGACAATGTTGAATTTGCCGCAATCCCTCTCGGTTCGGGAAACGATTTTATCCGTCTTTTCGGAACAAAGGAAGATTTTACGGATATCGGCGCACAGATTGACGGTACACCGATAAAGATCGACGCTATAAAGTGCGGCGACAGGATCGCTGTCAACCAATGCTCAATGGGAATGGACGCAGAGGTTTGCTCTAAGCAGTCGGATTTCAAAAAAATACCGTGGCTTACGGGTGAGTCTGCTTACACGGCGTCCCTGCTTTATTGCCTGTGGTCAAAGAGGACAAACCGTTTTACCGTCACAATAGACGACGGAGAACCTATTACAGATGATTTTATCTTTGCTTTTTGCGGCAACAGCCGCTACTACGGCGGAGGCTATCAGGCGGCGCCCTATGCCGTGCCCGAGGACGGAAAGCTGGATTTCTGCCTTGTTACGACGATGAAGATTCCCCGTCTGCTTTCTCAAATCGGGAACTATAAAAAAGGAAAACACTTTAACTGGCCGGAAACAACTTATGTCAGAGGAAAGAAAATGACCGTACACAGCGATATTCCTGCTTCGGTAAACGTTGACGGCGAATGTGATATGGTTACGGACAGCACCTTTGAAATTATTCCGTCTGCATTCAAGTTTGTAATTCCCACATCATCTTCCTACATACAGGACAGAAAATCGGGAAAAATATCAGATGAGATCGGCGTTCCCGTAAAATAACTGAACATAATAATAAACATACAGCTTTATTTCGGTGACAATATGGATATTTTTAATGCGTTAACAATGGTCGGCGGCTTGTGTCTATTCCTTTTCGGAATGAATATTATGGGACAGGCTCTTGAACGCCGTGCAGGAAACAGTCTCAGAAACACGCTTGAAAAACTGACTTCAAACAAAATTGCCGGATTTTTGACAGGTCTCGGCGTTACTGCCGTTATTCAAAGCTCGTCTGCGACAACGGTTATGGTCGTCGGCTTTGTAAACTCCGGTCTGATGACGCTCAGACAGGCGATAAACGTCATTATGGGCGCAAACGTCGGCACAACGGTAACAAGCTGGGTGCTTTCGCTCGGCGGAATCAGCAGCGACAATGTTTTTGTAAAGCTGCTCACTCCGACTGCCTTTACTCCCGTGCTGGCTCTTGTCGGCATTATTATGTTCCTCTTTGTCAAGGACTCAAAGAAGAAGGACACGGGAGCGGTATTGCTCGGCTTTTCTGTGCTGATGTTCGGAATGGAGACGATGTCGTCAGCGGTTTCCGGACTTTCCGAAGTGCCCGAATTCCAGAAGCTTTTCATAATGTTCAAAAATCCGCTTCTGGGGCTTCTTGTCGGTATGCTCCTTACCGCGGTCATTCAGTCAAGCTCCGCTTCGGTCGGTATCTTGCAGGCATTGACTGTAACGGGACAGGTTTCGATCGGTGCGGCAATACCGATCGTTATGGGTGACGGTATCGGCACCTGCGTCACAGCGATGTTCTCAGGTATCGGCGCAAAGAGAGAAGCCAAGCGAGCCGCAGTTACCCACCTTTTGATAAATGCAATGGGCTCAATAATCTGGGTT
>JAXJRE010000095.1:0-1704 GCA_036310785.1 Acutalibacteraceae bacterium | reverse complement strand
TTCCTCCTCAATCGGCATTAACAAGCCATTCATGCTCCTTAGCATAGAATCGTGTGGTCTTGTACCACGGATCACCGTCAATGTGGCGGATCATCCATACATAGTACATTGTGTATCCGGGTGCGGTAACCTGCTGATGGTCGTTGCCGTCGGTGATAGTGCAGAACGAACCGTCCGTGCTTTTGTATACATCGTCGCCGTTGAAGCAGGCGCCGAAGCCTTGCGGCGGATCAAACTGATAGTAATAAACCTCGGGCTGGGGGTGATGATGCGGCGGATAGCTTGACCATCTGCCGGGCTGATTAAATACCTCGCCCATTACCATATTTGAGTACGGCGCATTGTCATAGTCAAACATAGTTGAGCAGATCCGGTAGCCCGTGCCCTCCCACTGGCCTTTTCCGAAATGCTGATAAAGGCAGTCCTCAGGCTTGTAAAAAACAGGCTCGAACTCTCTTTCATTGTCGGTCTGCTGAACGATAAATTCGCTGTCGGCAAGAGCAGTCGCTTCAATACTTATACCTCTGCAAACGTGAAGACAGTAAGGTGTTTTCTCAAAAGGATTTTTGCGCTTCATATTCTCCGTTTTGCCGTTCCAGCTTATGTTGATATCACCTTTCAGGATAAGAACAGCCGTTTCGTTTTCGGGATCGCAAAGCTCAAACCTCTCCCCTTTTAACAGCCTTTTTACAAAGATATTCATCTTCATATCCGCATTTTTTCCGTTCATCTGACAAAGAATTTTTTCATTATACTCGTTAAATGAAGGATTTTCAAGCATAATAATTCCTCCCTGTTAAATTATTTTTAGCAAATATATTATACCACACCTTACCGCAAATTCAAGTCCTCCGTCAACTATTCTCTTGACTTATCAAAAAAGCAGGAATATAATATTTTATATTTGTTTAAGAGGGTGAGACCATGATAATTGACGCTCATTGCCATATTTATCCCGACAAAATCGCAGATAAGGCGTCACACAACACAGGAAGCTTTTATTCGCTTCCTACGACCTATGACGGCAAAGTATCCACCCTGCTTGAAAAGGGCGCAGAAGCGGGCGTAGACAGGTTTATTGTACAGTCCGTTGCAACAACGCCGAAGCAGGTCAGCTCTATAAATCACTTTATCGCCTCAGAGGTTGCCGCACACCCGGACAAGCTCTACGGACTCGGCACTCTGCATCCCGACAGCGAGGACATCCGAGCAGATGTTGAGGAGCTTGTCTCATTAAAGCTCGGCGGAGTTAAGCTTCATCCGGACATTCAGAAATTCAAGCTTGACGATTACCGATGCCTGAAAATTTACGAGCTTTGCGAGGAATACGACCTTCCCCTGCTCCTGCACACGGGCGACAGCAGATATGATTATTCCAATCCCAACCGACTTCTTCCGCTTCTCGATATTTACGACAAGCTTACGGTAGTCGGCGCACATTTCGGCGGCTGGTCAGTCTGGGACGATGCTTCAAGGCTTCTCAAGGATAAAAAGAATTTTTATGTTGACTGTTCTTCGACTTTCTATGCCCTCCCCGATGAAAAAATTCACGAGCTGATCGAGCGTTACGGCGTTGACCGTGTTATGTTCGGCACGGACTATCCGATGTGGAATATCGACACCGAGGTCAAGCGTTTCAAGTCGCTCGGCTACAGCCGGGAAGACGCAGACAAAATGCTATATAAAAATGCTCTGAGAATATAC
>JAXJRE010000094.1:0-4859 GCA_036310785.1 Acutalibacteraceae bacterium | reverse complement strand
TTTTGACGAGAGATTTTTTCGTTAGAGCGTTCGGGGGTTCGAAGCCAATATGTGTATATTGGCGAGAATCCCTCCGGACGCTATAACGGAAAAAGATCCGTCAAAAAAGTCAAAAAGGCAGAGAACGGACTTTAATACCGGTCCAATCTCTACCTTCTCCGTTTCATTGAAAAGACTTATGCGTCCTTCTTGACAACCAGCTTGCCGTTGTAGTAACCGCATGCCGGGCATACTCTGTGAGCTCTCTTGTACTCACCGCACTGTGAACACTTTACAAGTGCAGGTGCTTCCATCTTCCAAACGTTTGAACGTCTCTTGTCTCTTCTCGCCTTAGAAACTCTTCTCTTCGGTACTGCCATTCTGAGCGCCTCCTTAATGCTGAATAATAATTCTTACTGATCTTCCTGTGTGAGCTGTAAAAGTGCGTCCCATCTGGGATCGTATTCCTTTTTACAGTCGCACGGACCGTCATTTAAGTCTTTGCCGCAACGGGGACAGATCCCGAGGCAGTCATCCCTGCACAACACCTTGGTAGGCAGGCTCAGGAGGATATCCTCCCTAACCAGCGGTTCGGCATCGTATCGAAGCGAATCGACAACAATAAATTCATCGTTATCCTCGTCGTTCAGCTCCGTGACAAGCACATGCTCGATCGGTGTTGAAAAGGTGCGGTCAAAGGACGCCGCACATCTGTCGCAGGTGAGATCGAGAGTAAAATCAGCTTTGGCATTGATGCTGACAATGCCGGTTGAGTTCCTTATCTCCCCCGTAACGTGAACGGGTGAACGAAAAGGATCTGCGCCGTAGATATCACAGTCGCTCATATCGACGGTAAAATCCAGCGGCAGTGCCGTGCCCTCATTATTAAAGACAGGCTCAAGCTCAACAAAATACATAAATACTCTTCACCTCAAATGTCATGCACCAAACATTATATAGTGAAATTCCTCGTTTGTCAATAACTAAAAACACAAATTCCGATTCATTTTCCAAAAAAATCGAACTATTCAAGAATTAATAATCATTTTCCTGTCTTCTGACGAGAACCTGAATCATTTCGTCAATAAGCGCAAGATTCTCGTCGCTGCAAAGCTTCAGATTCTCAATAAGCTTCTGAGGAACATCGGAGGTTCTGACTGTTCCGAGCAGGAAATAATCGGGTGAAGTGTTGAGCGACATACAAAGTGTTGCAAAGGTCTCTAAGCTGGGAATAGACCAGCCTCTTTCGATGCTTGAAAGATAATTGTTGGACAAGCCTGCTTTTTCGGCAAGCTCAAACTGCTTGAGTCCGAGCTCACGTCTGCGCTGAGCAAGTCTTGAGCCGAGAAGTTTAAAATCAATGTTCATTAAAATCACCTCAAGAAAATAATAACTTTATTCAATCAAATTGTATACATTTTTTAAATGATATTTTTATTTATAACTTAATTCTTTATCTTAAATATGTATTTTTTATTGATAGATTGGTTTTTTATGGTATTTTTCACATTTTTAATCATTTCTGCATTTTTTCGGAACGTTTTTGCATTGTTTGTTGAAAGCTGTTAATTCTGATGTTAAAATTTAAAAATACAGAAGCGGCATTTTTGCCGGGGAAAGTAAAATATATTTTCAGAAATGACTCCCAAAAGGAGCATTTTGAATAATGTATATACACTCAGAGTATTGGGTTCCTGCCAACCGACCGCAATTATCGTTTTGGCTGCCTGATTTATCCGACCGATGAATGTATATACTTATTAAAAAGAAGCAGTTGCTTTACGGCAGCTGCTTCTTCTTTTTTATTCAAAAACAAACCTCATTTTCTCCGTCTCTATTTCAACAAGGCTTCCGTCATCTTTATTTGATACGGCGTCGCAGGACATTTCCGAGGTCTGATATTTCAACCGATATTGCCCTGAGTTCAGGACAGCCGACTCCGGCACGGTATAACACACCGTTTTCAGGATTTCATAAAGCTCCATAAACGGGCAGAAGCTTTTCGCCTGCTCAGCCGTGTAGTTGAGCTTCATTCCGTCATAGGAAACCGTACAACCGCTGTCGTCCTCGGTAAGTGTCACTCCCTCAAGCGGCGAGAGCATCTTCACGCTCATTATTCCTGTTTCGCTGTACTTCACCTGAGCCGAATAGTCCGTTCCGTTATAATTCACGCTGACCTTGCAGTCAGGTCTGAGCGGAGTTACCGTCTCATTATTCACTTTTTGTCCGCACGAGGGCAGAATTATTAAAACCGCAGTCAGCAGTAAAACAAGGCTCTTTTTCAAAATTTGCTCCGATTATTCAAAATTTGAAAGAACCTCTGCCAGCTCGCCGATCATCTTCGTCGGAGTAACGCCGTGCATCGAATATTTCTTACGGACATTATCTCCGCAGAGTCCGTGTACATACACGCCGGCAATCGTTGCGGACTGCAAGCTCATAGACTGACAAACAAAAGAGGAAATTATACCTGCCAAAACATCACCCGAACCGCCGGTTGCCATTCCCGCATTACCGGTGCGGTTTATGTACACACTGCCGGACGGACCTGCAACAACGGTGTTTGAGCCCTTGAGAACAAGCACACAGCCGTATTCCGTTGCAAAATTCCTTGCGACCGATATCCTGTTATTCTGGATCTCGGCAATGCTGAGTCCGGTCAGTCTCGCCATTTCCCCCGGATGAGGAGTCAGTATCAGCGGAGCAGAGGTTTCTTTCAATATATTTATATTAACCGAAACCGCATTTATTCCGTCCGCATCAAGAATGATCGGTTTTTTGACATTCAGCAGTATTTCTCTGACAAGCTTCACCGTGTCCTCGCACAATCCGAGACCGCAGCCGAGGAGCACCGCCGTGGATTTTTCGGCAAGCTCAAGTATTGTATGTAAATTATCCGCCCTGAGAAAGCCGTCCCTCGTTGACGGCATCGGATCCATCAAAGGCTCGGTCAGCTTTGAAGCTATTGCAGGATAAGCCGCATCGGGGAACACGCAGTCAACAATTCCCACTCCGCTCTCAACCGCCGCCTGTGCCGCCATAACAGCCGCGCCCTGCATATTTCTACTGCCGGCAATGCTCAGAAGTCTGCCGTAATCGCCCTTGTTCGTTACGGGATCTCTCGGCTTGAAAAAGCGTTTGATCTCATTGTGCTCGGCGGAAACGATAACATCCGAACCGACCGCCTCGTAGCATTTTTCGTCAATTCCGATGTCGATAAGCGAAACTATGCCACACTGATCCGACGCAGGCTTGAGAATATGCACAGGCTTGTAGCAGGTTATTGCAAGGGTATAATCCGCCTTGAAAAAGTCGGATTTGATATCGCCGCTGTTGCCCTCAAGTCCGCTGGGAATGTCAACGGCAAATTTCTTCGCCCTCGACTTGGATATATCGGCAAAGAATTTCGCAACCGTCTCGTTGAGCTGACCGTGAAAGCCTATACCGAACACGCAGTCAACCACAGCCGCCGCACTCATACAGGCAGAGACACAGGCATCATAATTCTGACTGAGATCGGATACAAGCACGGGCTTGTCTTCAAGAGCGGCATACATGATCTTCGACTCATATGCCGTTGGATATCCGCCCGTCAGAACAAGGCGGACTCCGTAGCCCTTGTCGCAGAGATTTTTGGCTATAACGAAGCCGTCTCCGCCGTTTTTGCCCGATCCGCAAAGTACGGCTACGGTCTTTGTCGCAGAGTTGACGCCGACTATCGCCGAATGAATTTTTTCGGCGCAGGCATTTCCTGCGTTCTCCATCATCTGAACATATGAAAGTCCGTTGACGTCCGCATTTTCTTCGATAACTCGCATCTGTTCGCAGGTGTAAATGAGCATAATGAGTCTCCTTTTTACCGTTTTTGTAGGGAAGCATTTATCTTAATCAGGGAATTACTTGTCCCCTCGCCGACTTGAATAAGTGGTTGATTAAATGGTTTGTGTAAATTTTAAGGTTTAATAGTCTAACGTCTAAGGTCTAAAATCTAAAGTCTAATTTGGGGAAGGTGCCGAGGAACGAGGCGGATGAGGTGTTAGAAGCTGAAAACAAAGAGAAAATATAATGTCTTCAAACTTACTCCACCTCATCACCGCCTGCGGCGGAGCTTCCCCTCAAGGGGAAGCCTTGTTTAACTTGTGCAAACTATAAATTTTAATCGTCTAAAGTCTAATATCTAAAATCTAATGTCTATCTTCTCTTATCCCCTCCGTCTCGTCGTACCTCCTCGCCACCTCGGCTATAACAGTTTCTGCAAACCTTTCGGGAACGGATAAATATTAAAATCTGTCATACCCTCACAAATTTTCAACATACCAGTCGATTGCAAGCTTCAGTCCCGAATCAAAGTCGTAGTCGGGATCATAGCCGAGCATTTCCCGTGCCTTGGTAATATCGGCATTGGAATGTTTTATATCTCCCGCCCTGTCGGGGCCGAATTTCGGCTCGATATCCTTGCCGAGAGCCTTTGTCAAGGAGTGATAAATATCAATCAGGTATTCACGTCCGCCGTATGCAATATTGAACACATTGCCTGCCGCCTCATGCGGAGCAAGGCAAGCCTTGAGATTGGCCTCAATAACATTTTCAATGTATGTGAAATCTCTCGACTGCATACCGTCGCCGTTGATGGTCGGAGCTTCGTCGTTCATCAGCATTTTAATAAACTTGGGAATGACCGCCGCATATGCTCCGTCCGGATCCTGACGTCTGCCGAAAACGTTGAAATATCTCATTCCGTAGGTGTCCAATCCGTAAAGCTTTGTATAAAGCTTTGCAAATTCCTCGTCAACACGCTTCGTCAGAGCGTAAGGAGAAAGCAGATTACCCTCCTGTCCCTCCTTTTTCGGGAGCACGGGGTGATCGCCGTAGACCGAGGA
>JAXJRE010000093.1:0-6352 GCA_036310785.1 Acutalibacteraceae bacterium | reverse complement strand
TTGCGCACCTCAAAATATGCCGGCGTCAGGTCGCCTGCCTCCGACAGCAGAGCGTTGTAATCGTAGCTTGTTATTGTCGGCTCGAATACGTCGTAATAGTTCGCACCGTTCATAAAGCCGAAATTTGTTCCGCCGTGGAACATATAGAAGTTCAGCGATGCGCCGCAGTCGATCATATCTTTGAACAGACTCGCAACCTCTTTCGGATCTCTGACATGGTGTTCCTCATACCAGTGATCGAACCAGCCAACCCAGTATTCACCGCACATCAAAGGCTGATCCGGACGGAAATCATTGAGGACTTTGAAGTTTTCCTCAGGATGTGAGCCGAAATTCGCAACACACGGATATTCGGGCAATGTACCGCCCTGAAGCATTGAATAAGAAGCTCCGTCAGAGGTAAAAAGCAGGCAGTCAACTCCGTTTTTCTTATATATATCGGCAATTTTCTGCATATACTCATGGTCGTCGCCGTAACTGCCGTACTCGTTTTCAATCTGCATCATTATTATATTTCCGCCGTTTGTCGAAAGTTTTGGAACAATACGGCGCAGAAGCTCGTTATAATAACGCTCAACCTTGGAAATGAAAATCTCGTTATTACAGCGAACGGTCATATCCTTGTAGTTGAGAAGCCACGCAGGCAGTCCGCCCATCTCCCACTCGGCGCAAATGTACGGACCGGGACGGAGTATGACATTCAGTCCCAGTTCTTTTGCAATGTCGATATACGTTTCAAGATCGAGCATACCCGAAAAATCAAATTTTCCCTCCTGCGGCTCATGTAAATTCCAGCAGGTGTAGGTTTCGACCGTATTGAAACCACATTCTTTGAGCTTTAAAAGCCTGTCACGCCAGTATTCTCTCGGTATTCTGAAATAGTGCATTGCACCCGATATTATTGTAAATTCCTCACCGTCAAGAAAGAATTTATTTCCTTTGTAAGTTAAAACTGACATACGATCACCTCGTAAGTATTATACAGAAAATCGGATTTAAGGTCAACAGTAAACAAGAAAAAGGACGGTCAAAAGACCGTCCGATATGATTATTTCAGATTATTTTGTGCCGAAAATTCTGTCGCCTGCATCACCGAGGCCGGGAACAATGTAGCAATGCTCGTTGAGCTTCTCGTCAAGAGCCGCACAGTAAATATCAACGTCGGGATGTGCTTTCTGGAGAGCGGCAAGTCCCTCGGGAGCGGCGATAATGCCCATGAACTTGATCGACTTGGGATTTCTCTCCTTGATAAGAGAAATTGCGTCGATTGCAGAGCCGCCTGTTGCAAGCATCGGATCAAGAACGATAACGTCACGCTCAGCAATATCAACGGGAAGCTTGCAGTAATACTCAACAGGCTTGAGCGTTTCGGGATCACGGTAAAGACCGATATGACCGACACGAGCCGACGGAACGAGAGAAAGAACGCCGTCTACCATGCCTAAACCTGCTCTGAGGATCGGAACGAATGCAAGCTTTTTGCCCTCAAGATTGTGGGCTACGCATTTGCAGATAGGTGTTTCGATCTCAACCTCCTGAACGGGAAGATCTCTTGTAGCTTCATAGCACTCAAGAGTTGCGATCTCACTTACCAAAGATCTGAAATCCTTTGAGGAAGTGTTCTTGTCTCTGAGGATAGAAAGCTTATGCTGGATAAGAGGATGGTTGGTAATGGTGACTGTTGACATATTTATACCTCCGTTAATTAAAATGTACCGTTTTCAATCGCCGTGATCTGATCAACACGTCTTTGATGACGTCCGCCCTCAAATTCGGTATTGAGGAAAACATCGACCATCTCGTTGGCAAGTCCTGCGCCCACAACTCTGCCGCCCATACAAAGTATGTTTGCGTCGTTGTGAAGTCTTGTATATTTTGCGCTGAAATAATCGGAACAGCAAGCCGCACGAACACCCTTGACCTTGTTTGCCGCCATGCTGATGCCTATTCCCGTGCCGCAGCAGAGAATACCGAGGATCTTATCATCGCTTTTTGTCACGGCATTGCCGACCTTGAATGCGATCTCTGCATAATCGACAGAATCGGTGCTGTGAGTGCCGTAATCGGTAATCTCATAACCTCCGACCTCTTCAAGATGTTTTTTTATAGTTTCTTTAAGCTCAAATCCGCCGTGATCGGCTCCGATTGCAATTTTCATTGTTACACGCCCTTACTGAGTTTTTTATTCAATTCACGCTCTGCCTGAGGAAGTCTGAGATATTCGGGAACAAGCAAAGCGCTGTCGATATATTGATCGTGGGGAGCGTTCATAGCGCAGAAGCATACGCCGACAGCCGACTGAAATCTGCCGGACGGGGCGGCTATGCGTATATCACTGTCCCCATTTAATTTATTATAACATATTTCTGCACCGTCGCCAACAAAAAATTTAATTTTTTTATATTTTTTGAGTTCATCGGTTACATTTTCTATAGAATCTGCGCTGTCGGAAGATAGTCTTGTTATTCTTCCGCCTGTAATATCAAATAGCGCATTGTAAACCTGATTGCACCTTGCGTCCATGACACAGCAGGCAACGCAGTCGGTATCAATAAGATTGTAAGCCATAGATTCAAGCGTTGATGCGCCGTAGACGGGAATTTTCTTGACATCTGCAAGCCCCTTTGCCGCCGCAACGCCTATCCTTACACCCGTGAAAGAACCGGGGCCTTTGTTGACAGCTATCAGATCTATATCGTCGAGAGAAACATTTGAATACTTTAACAGGCTTTCAATCATCGGCATAAGAGTCTGAGAATGTGTCAGTCCCGTGTTTGTATAAAAGCAACCCAAAACCTTTTCGCCGTCTGTTATTGCTGCGGAAGCTGATTTTGCCGAGCTGTCAATGCCCAATATTTTCATTCAAGATCAACTCCCTCAATTTCAATAATTCTGTCGTTTTCGTTTTCACCGTGCCTGAAAGTAACTTTAATTGAGTTTTCTGGCAGGGCGTTTTCGATGTTTTCGCTCCATTCAACGGCAAGTATTCCGCCGAGATCGAGATAGTCAAAAAAACCTGTTGAATATAGATCGTCCCAGCTTTCGATCCTATACATATCGAAGTGATAAAGCATGTTGGTCTTTCCTCTGTATTCGTGGACAAGGGCAAATGTCGGACTGCTGACTTCCTTTTCGTCAATGCCAAGCCCCCTTGCAAGACCGTGGGTGAAGGTTGTTTTGCCCATACCCATTCCGCCGAAATAAGCAACAACATCTCCGCTCTTTAAAACAGAGCCGAGCTTCTCCCCTATTCTGTGGGTTTCTTCAACGGAATTACTGTTAAATATACGCAAAAATATCACCTCCGAGATATTATACCACATTTTTTCGTGTTGTAAATATCCGAAGATGATATTAATTTGTCAGAACCTGAAATCACGTCTGTCTGAGGATTTTATAGCCTCAATATTCTGACGGGCGATCTCTCTGACCTTTTCTTTTGGAATTTTTCCAAGCTCACTGTCGATCATTTCAAAGCCGATTCTCTTAGTCTCGTCCGAAGCGTAATCAATGAGATATTCGGTAAGCGTCATAAGTGCATTTGGATGACAGCAGTTGAGAATCTGACCGCTCTTGCAAAGGCTCATAAATCTGTCGCCTGTTCTGCCCTCACGGTAGCAGGCGGTGCAGAATGAAGGAATATGATCCTTTTCCATAAGCCATCTGACGACCTCGTCAAGCGTTCTTTGGTCGGAAACGTCAAACTGCTCCGAATCGTGGGGACGTTCCTCCTCACAGTATCCGCCGACGGAAGTTCTTGACGCTCCGCTGATCTGTGAAATGCCGTATTCAAGTACCTTGCCCCTGACAGCCTCGCTCTCACGGGTGGAAATGATCATTCCGGTATAGGGAACGGCAATTCTGATACACGCAATGATTTTAGCAAACATATCATCGGAAAGGCTGTTGTCAAATACATCGGGATCAATGTCGTCTGCATGCTTAACACGGGGAACGCTGATTGTATGAGGACCTACGCCGTGAACAGCTTCAAGATGCTCTGCGTGCATAAGAAGTCCCGCAAATTCATATTTGTAACCCTCAAGACCGAACAGAACACCGAGACCGACATCGTCAATGCCGCCCTCCATGGCTCTGTCCATAGCCTCGGTATGGTAATCGTAATCGTGTTTAGGACCTGTCGGATGAAGCTCAAGATAGCTCTTTTTGTTGTAGGTTTCCTGGAAAAGGATATATGTGCCGATACCTGCCTCCTTGAGCTTACGGTAATTCTCAACCGTTGTGGCGGCAATATTGACATTTACACGGCGAATATCGCCGTTCTTGTGATGAACGGAATAGATTGTATTTATACATTCAAGGATATATTCAATAGGATTGTTTACGGGATCTTCGCCGGCTTCGATTGCAAGACGCTTGTGTCCCATATCCTGCAAGGCAATTACTTCACGCTTAACCTCTTCCTGAGTGAGCTTTTTCCTTGCAATATGCTTGTTCTTATAGTGATACGGACAGTAAACACAGCCGTTCACACAGTAATTTGAAAGATATAAAGGAGCAAACATAACAATACGGTTGCCGTAAAAAGCAAGCTTGATCTCGTTTGCAAGCTTATACATTTCCTCAACCTTTTCGGGAATATCGCAGGCAAGGAGAACGGAAGCCTCCCTGTGAGTAAGTCCGGCGCAGGTAACGCCGTGCTCGGTCTTTTTCGGGCGTGCCTTTTCAAGCAAAGCGTCGATCAGCTCAACGTTATGCTTGTTCTTTTCGGCATATTCGATTGTTTCGAGGATTTCTTCGTGATTGATGAATTCCTCTGCTTTGAGAGATTTTGGATTGTAAACTGCCATAATGATTTCCTTTCCTTTAAGTCAGAATTACTTTCTTTCAGATTAATTTCAAAATAAAACCGTATCCATCAAGAATACGGCAAAATCGTACAAAACGTTTCTTTCGCCTTAATTTTTTTCAGCGTCAGGGAAGTCTCGCATCGTTATATTAATTATAACACGCTTATATAAAATGTCAAATAAAACTTGAAAAATCCTTTGTGAACATATATAATAAATACTGTCCCTTTCGGAGGTGAAAAGATGGGAAAAATAATTTATTGGTTGAAGGATTTTATTAAGGGTACGGATAAAATTTTGCTCGGACTTTGCACTCTGCTTTCTGCTATCGGTATACTTATGGTTTACAGCGCAACGAGAGTTAATCTGACAGAGGATCAGATTATTTCCCGTGATGCAAAGACGATGTTTCTTGCGGTTGTTATGGGAATTTTTGTTTCCCTTGTTATTTCATATTTTGACTATGAGGCGGTCGCCCGACTGTGGCCTATCATCGCGGTTGTGTGCTTGGGTTTGATGCTGTCACTATTTGTGATAGGCAGCTCACCTGAAGGACGAGACGACGCTATTTCGTGGATTAAGCTCGGCAGTTTTTATTTCCAGCCGTCGGAGCTATTGAAAATCGGTTTTATCGTCACATTTTCGGTTCACCTTGAAACTGTCGGCAGTGAGATAAACAAGCTCAAAAACGTAATCCTCCTCGGTATTCATGCGATGATCGCCGTAGGACTTGTTGTTCTCACCGGTGATATGGGCTCGGCTCTTGTCTTTATGTTCATTACGATCGGTATGCTGTTTATGGCAGGGCTTCAATTAAGATATTTCGTATTCGGTGCAGGTGCTGTCGCTCTGCTTGCTCCTATTGCCTGGTTTGAGGTACTTTCCGACTTCCAGAAACAGCGTTTTATGGCGATATATTCGCCCGATTCCCTTACAGAAGCTACATATAATGAGGTTATCTTCCAGCAGGAAAGAGGAATGAACGCTATCAGCTCGGGCGGAGTATTCGGAACGGGACTATTTAACGGCACATACACACAAAACGGACTTGTTCCCGAGAGCGAAAACGATATGATCTTTTCCGTAGTCGGAGAGGAGCTTGGATTTGTCGGCTCGCTTGTTGTTCTCGGACTTTTACTTGCAATAGCTATCAAGATACTTGTTGTCGGTAAAAAGGCTGTATCGGTCACAGGAAAGCTCATATGCAGTGCCGTAGCCGTGATGATAATTACACAGGTCGTTGTTAACGTCGGAATGTGCTTGAAGCTTCTTCCCGTTGTCGGAATTACGCTTCCTTTTATGAGCGCAGGCGGCTCGTCAAACCTATGTATTTACATTGCAATCGGAATGGTTTTGAGCGTTTACCGATCCTCTCAGTTCAGAGAGCCTGTTGAATTTAAGTACGGTAAGCTGTTTACTCCGTTTTCGGAAACATATTGAATATAATATTTGGGGATGTCGCACTAAGCGAAGAACAAAAGAAACATTAAAGGACATAATTTATTCTAATTAAGAAATATTAAGGCTTGTATCGGTATGAA
>JAXJRE010000092.1:0-17517 GCA_036310785.1 Acutalibacteraceae bacterium | reverse complement strand
GCAGGCAAAAAAGGTCAGGTCAAAATGGTAATTACGGTAAACAACCTTTCAAAGAAAACCGTCAAGCTGTCGGGCAAGGATACGACGGTTTATACTCCGTTCATCGTTGCAGGCGGAATGATTCTTCCTGAGAACAGCTTCACAAACATCAATGTTGAAAACGGAAAGACGATCGGTGACGGAACGAAGGAAATAGCCCTTATGGTCGGCGCACCCGGTCTCAAGGAAAGTCTCAACCTCAGCGATGAGATGCTCAAGCAGCTCGGAGACTTCAATTTTTCCGACACATACACGATCACCGCAGACACGGAGAAATTTGAGCTTTCAAATATGATTTTTGCCGTTCTTCCCCTCTCTGCGATTGAAAGCGGCATTGAAACAACTCTGCCGAACACCGTTTCCGATGTCAAAAACACCCTCGGCGAGGTTCAGGCGATACTTGACAAGTTCAACAGCATGAACGCTACCGAGCTTATCAACAAGCTTTTCTCCAACACGGATAATCTCACCGAGCTTGCAAGCTCCGTTTCAGATGTAACAAAGCTTTACAACGACAACAAGGCTCTGCTCGACGTTCTTGAAAAGTATATGACAACGGAAAATCTTGCGGCGATTGAAAAGCTGATTGAGGATACCGATGACGTTGATCTTCAGCAGGCGGCAAAGCTTCTCAACAATCCCATACTACAGAAATTTTTCAAACAGCTCCCTGCACTTTCAAAGGATATGGAAACCGTAATGCCTATCATCACGGGACTTTCCGAGGATATGCAGAAGCCCGAGGTTCAGAAGGCTCTGAATAATCTTCCTCAGACCATTGAAACGCTCAAGAAGCTAAAGACCACCATTGATAAAAACCAAGAACTTTTCGATACTCTCGGCGAAACGCTTGACGACGACACAATAGCTTCTCTCAAGGGAATTATGGGCTCTCTTGAAACATTGATTTCAGAAAATGATCTTGAGGCTTATTCAAAGCTTGCCGATAACGCCGACGAGCTTATCGCAAGGGCAAAGCAATGGCTTGAAGCCGGCAAGGAGTACGATATCTTTACAACAAAGGGCAAGGCGTCAAGCTCCTCTGTTATGTTCATCTATGAAACCGCTCCCGTTTCCGCACCTGTTGAGGAGGTCAAGGAAGAGGCTGAAACGGTCGAAGAAAACGCCGTTCTTAAATGGTTTAAAAATCTCTTTAAAAAGGAAAAATAAAGTGTTATCTTATGGGACTGTCTGAAAATGACAGTCCTTTTACTATATTACATATACTTCAAACATCATTTTTTGTAAAACGATTTGAAATTGCATATTGATTTTTTTGTTAATCGTGATATAATTTGGATATAAATTTCGTGACTATGACGTTTTTTTCGTCAATAATCACAAACGGAGGGATATTATGAAACCTATTTTCAAAAAAGCAATTTGCGTCCTTTCCGCATTGGCAGTTTGTCTGCCCTCGGCGGCAATTTGTGCAAGCGCGGCAGACGGCAAGGACTACATAATCGGCAACCCCTATGCCGAGGTTGAATGGGACGAGTGGAACTCATACAAAACTCAGCTCCACTGCCACACAAACGCAAGCGACGGCGCATCAACTATCGCCGATACGGTCGAGGCTTACTATGCCGCAGACTACGACATCCTGGCTCTCACGGATCATATGACGCTCGGCGTACAGTGGGATCAGAAGCCGCAGGTTGTTTCCCTTATGCGCCTTGTTAAGTATCAGCGTACAGGCTTCAAGGAGCTTGTACCTCTTACAAGTCAGAGAAGAAATGAGATTTTAACAGGCGTCGGCAGAAACGGCAGACCTATGCTTGAGGTCACAACGGGCGTTGAGCTTAACGGCGCGGTTCCTCAGAACAGCCACATCAACGGCTTTTTCAGCGATTACGGTCAGGGACTCATCGGTATTGACGGCGACTACGAAACACCTGCCGCAGAGGTTGGCAAGAGGGGCGGAATTACCTTTATTGACCATATCGGAGATTATACTCACGCAGGCGATAAAAACGATCCGTCTATTTCAAAGCAGGACGAATATGTCAGAAAGTATTCCCGTATTTTCCTTGACAATCCGAGCTGCGTCGGCACAGGTATCAACAGCGCAATGGATCTCCAGACCAAGTGGGACAGAGTTATCTACGATGAAATTCTTCAGAAGACTATCCCCTACGGCGTAGTTCCGTGGAGCTTCTCTTTCAGCGATTCTCATTCAGACACGATTGATCAGATTGACAGAGCGTTCACCGTTCATCTGATGAAGGATCTTTCCGTCCCTGAGCTTCGCAGAAGTATGGAGGAAGGCACATTCTTTGCAGTATGCAGATACGCAAGAGCCGAGCTGGGCGAGGATTATGCAGGCGTAGGCGCTTATCCGACCGTCAGCCGTATCTCCGTCGACGAGAGAGACGACACAATCAAAATCAACGCTTCAAACTACGACAGGGTTGTATGGGTTTCCAACGGTGTTGAGATCGCCGAGGGTGCAGAGATTGACCTTGACGATTATGCAGATCAGGTAGGCTGCTATGTCAGAGCCTATATCGTAAGTCCCGGCGGCGTATGCTACGTTCAGCCGTTCACCGTGAACGTTGAGGGTGAAACTCTTGAAAAAGAGGAAATTGCTCCCGTACACAACTATTCCTACATTCTCAGGAAGATCATCACCTTCCTTGACAACTATGTTTTCAGCGAAAATTCTCTTGTCAGAAAAGGCTGGAACTGGCTCGCTTCCGACTGGGGCTTCACCATTCCTAATTTTTAATAATCTAAATAAGACTTCAAGTGGGCTGTCGCACTAAGCGAAGACCAAAAGAAACCAAACTAAACAGAGAGGCTTGTATTTTTTAACTGATACAAGCCTCTCATACTTTATTTATATAATATTTCTTTTTAGCCGTTTTTTCCGATTTGACGTATACACATACGCCGGCATCGGAAGAAAACGGCTTCTTCATCTTATTGCGACAGCCCATATTCATTATAAAAATGTAATTTTCTGTTGAAAACCGCTGTCCGATATGATAGGATAGCAATGAAAAACAATCACCGAAACGGAGGACAAAAAATGTTTTTTCAGGAATTTCATAAAAGGCTCGACACGCTTCACTTCGGTATGCAGAAGCCGAGAGCGTATTATATACCGTTTGCCGACAGGGAGTCGGCTCTGAACGGAGTCAGAGAAAATTCGGAGCTTTTCACCCTGCTTTCAGGCACTTGGAAATTCAAGTTTTTCAAAAGCTTTGAGGATCTCACCGAGGACGTTCTGTCTGCGGATATTGACGGCTTGGACGATATAACCGTTCCACGCTGTTGGCAGACCTATACCGAAAGGGATTATGACAAGCCGCTGTATTCAAATCTTGAATATCCTTTCCCGACCGATCCGCCCCATGTTCCCGACGAAAATCCCTGCGGCGTTTATTACAGGGACATCGACATTAAGAAAGAGGACAAGAAATACTACATCAATTTCGAGGGAATTTCCTCCTGCTTCTATCTTTTTGTCAACGGAGTTTTCACGGGTTACAGTCAGGTCAGCCACTCAACGAGTGAATTTGACATCACCGACAAGCTCACCGACGGAAGTAACCGTATCTGCGTGATTGTTGTCAAGTGGTGCGACGGCACTTACCTTGAGGATCAGGACTTTTTCAGACTTTCGGGAATTTTCAGAGACGTATATCTTCTTTGCCGAAGCAACTCTCACGCAGAGGACATAACCGTGCGTTCCGAGCTTAACGAAAGCCTGACCGAATGTAAAATTGAGCTTACCGCCGAGAATGCCGTCGGCGCTTCATATGAGCTTACCGACCGTGACGGCAAGGTTATCAAATCAGGCTCTTTTGATAACAACACGGTTATTGAGCTTTCCGATCCGATTTTGTGGAATGCCGAACAGCCGTATCTTTACACCCTGCTTATATTTCATGCAGGTGAGGTCATTCCTTTCAGGCTCGGCATTAAAAAGGTTGAGATAAAGGATAAGAAATTCCTTATCAACGGCAAACGTGAAATTCTCCGAGGAGTAAACCGACACGATAGCAATCCGTTCACGGGTTACTATGTCTCCGTCGAGGATATGAAGCGTGATATTTTCCTCATCAAAAAAGCGAACTGCAACACGGTGAGAACCTCGCACTATCCGAACGATCCGAGATTTTACGAGATGTGCAGTGAATACGGCATCTACACCGTTGACGAGGCCGACCTTGAAACTCACGGAATGGGTTACGAGGTTGAGGGAGAATGGGATTGGACGAGATGGTCTTCGCTTTCAACAATTCCCGAATGGAAAGAAGCCTACATTGACCGTGCAAGACTTCTCTACGAAAGAGACAAGAACTCGCCCTGCGTTATCATGTGGTCACTCGGCAACGAGAGCGGCGTCGGAGTCAACCACCGTGCAATGGCTCAGTACATAAGAGAACGTGACAAGAATGCGATAATTCACTATGAGAACAGCCATAAGGAGTTCCCCGCCGTTCCCGAGGGCGAAAATTTCAGCGATATTTCCGACGTCGAAAGCAGAATGTATGCAGGCGTGAGCTATATTGAAAAGTACCTCAACGATTCCGAAAATCAGAAGCCTTTCTTCATGTGCGAATACGTCTGCTCCATGTCAACGGGCGACGTTTACGATTATTTCAAGTTTGCCGATGATTACGAAAACTTTTCGGGCGGCTGTATCTGGGAGTTCTGTGACCATGCGATCGGCGTAAAAGATGCCGACGGCAACGTCCGCTATTATTACGGCGGAGATTTCGGCGAACAGCCGAACAGCGGAATATGCTGTATTGACGGCCTTGTCTATCCCGACCGCCGTCCCCGTCCCGGCTACTACGATATGAAAAAGGTCTACGAGCCTTTCAAGGGAAGCTTTGCGGACGGAATACTCACCGTTACCAACCGCAGGACTTACACGTCGCTTGATGACCTCCGTGCCGAGTGGACAGTCACATCGAACGGCGAGACCTTAAAAAGCGGAACGCTTGACAGTCTGAATATCGCTCCGAAAGCCTGCGAAAAATATGAGCTTTTCGGCAAGGACGAATTTAATGAGCGTGAGAACTGTTTCCTGACTGTCTCCTTTAAGCAAAAAGCTCCCTCTCCCTGGGCGGAGAAGGACTACGAAGTCGGATTTTTACAGTTTGAGCTTGGCGTTTTCGGTGCAGAACTGCCGAAAACCTCAGCCGATAAAATCGTTGCCGAGGAAACCGAGCG
Organism: Acutalibacteraceae bacterium; assembly: GCA_036310785.1. Classification (GTDB taxonomy): domain Bacteria; phylum Bacillota; class Clostridia; order Oscillospirales; family Acutalibacteraceae; genus CAG-488. The sequence continues at coordinate 12,291 of JAXJRE010000092.1, read as the reverse complement.
TTACCTCAGCCTTTCTGCAAGCGGCACAAGCGTTGTATTTGACAAAAAATACGGCAAGCTTTGCTCTTTCAGAAAGAACGGTGAAGATATAATAAGCGATTGCGTTGAGTTTGACATCTGGCGCGCGCCGAATTATAACGGAGGATCAAAGGGACGCTGGTTCCTTGAAAGATTTGACCGCATAAAGCAAAAGACCTACTCCTGCCGTATAACCGAAATGAATGACGAAAAAACGGTTATCGAGACAGAAGCCTCTCTCGGCGCACATTCCTCTCCTCCCGTTATCAAAATGACGGTTGTATGGACCTTCCTGTGTGACGGAAGCCTGACAGTAAGCTGTAAAGGCAAGGTAAGGGAGAACGATCCCCTCCTGCCCCACCTCGGAATAAAGCTCATTATGCCGAAAGACTTTGAAAACGTCGGCTACTTCGGCATCGGTGACAGGGAGACCTACCCCGACCGACACAAGGCTTTCAAATACGGTCTTTATGAAACGACCGCAACCAATATGTATGAGCACTATATCCGTCCTCAGGAATGCGGAAACAGATTCGGTGTGCGTTACGCTTGCGTTCAAAAGGCAAACGGAACAGGTCTCGCTTTCTCTGCGGACGGCAAAGACTTCTGCTTTAAGGCTCTGCACTATGAAGCCGCCGACCTTGTTAATTCGGCACACGATTTTGAGCTTCCGAACACGGACAAAACCGTTCTCAGCATAGATTGGAAGGTCAATGCGATCAGCGAAAACTCGGAGCTTGACGTTCCTAAGTTCTCAAGAAACCTCGGAGACAAGACCTTTGATTTTTCATTCAGGCTTGTTCCGTTTTCAAAAGACTCTCATAAATAATATCTGCGATAGCCTCGGCATTTTTGCCGAGGTTTTCGTCAAAGCTTTTGTTATCGGCTTCATTTGTGACAAATCCGACCTCCAGCAGTATCGACGGCATATTGGTGTTTGAATTGACATAATAATTATTTCCGCTTGAGTTGCGGTATCCCCGTTTAACTCCCCTGTCGGGCAGACCGGAAATATCGCAGAGGGCTTGCACAAGCTTCTTTGCAAGCTCCTCCTCGTCACCCTTCGGCTCCTTGGCTATCCACGCTTCAAAGCCCGAACCGGAAACTGCGCTGTTGCGGTGCAGGGAAACGAAAAGATCGCATCGCTTTTTATTTGCAAGCTTGCATCTTTCTTTAAGCGTTATATCGGAGTCGTCCTCACGGGTCAGAACGACCTTGACTCCCCTCTCCTCAAGCAAATCCCTGACCTTGAGCGTCAGGCGCAGATTGTCGTCCTTTTCAATCCTTGCACCGTCAGCCGATATCGCTCCTGCGTCGTCCGCACCGTGTCCTGCGTCAAGGCAAACGGTTTTCACGCTTTCATAATGCTCCTCGACTATATTTGAAAGAAATTTCACCGCTGTCAGGAAGCTCACGATCACAAGAACTGCCGCCGTTACGGCGGCTATACTGTTTTTATTCTTCAAGAAGTCCATTTCTCTCCCTCTTTTTATGGTCTTTTAAATATCTATTGACTTTACGAATTATTTGATATAGAATTAGTTCAATTATTTTTCTCGGAGGCGGTCAAATGCTTGACAAAGATTTTAAACCAACCGTTCGCTTTATGGTTGTCAGCGACATTCACATCAAGGACGAGGACTGCATTGAGGAACAGAGGTTTGACTCTGCTCTGAAATATGCGTACTCAATCGCCAAAAGCTCCGACAGCTATAAAAGGCTTGACGCTATTGCTATCGTCGGCGACTTTGCAAATTCGGGAACGGAAATTCAGATGAAAAAGACAAAGGATATTCTTGACGCAAATCTCGATTATTCCGAAACTCAGGTAATAGCCTCGTTTGCAAGTCACGAGTCCAACCGTGACGGAGTTCCTGCTGCCGCCGAAAGAATGAAACGCATACTCGGTCAGGACGCCGATCAGCACAAGGTAATCAACGGCTTTCATTTTGTCTCAAGCTCGCCGTCAAAGGGCTGTAACTATGACGACGAAAAAAAGGCATGGATGGCAAAAGAGCTTGAAGCGGCTGCAAAGGACGACCGCAGAAAGCCTGTCTTCGTTTTTCAGCATCCGCACAACACGGCAACCGTTTACGGCAGTATGCTCTGGGGCGAGGACGATCTTATCAGCATTTATATGAACTATCCGCAGATCGTGCATTTCTCAGGTCACTCTCACGCGCCTATCAACGATCCCCGTTCGGTACATCAGCAGCATTTCACCTGCTTCGGCACGGGAACGCTCAGCTATTTTGAGATGGACGAGTTTGACAAGGCTGTCGGCACAATTCCCGAAAACTCAAAAAAAGCGGCTCAGATGCTCATTGTCGAGGCTGACGACCAGAACAGAGTCAGGGTTTATCCCTTTGACGTTATCACGGGCAATTTCTTCCCGTACATATGGAAAATTGATAAGCCGAGCGACATTGATTCGTTTACATACACCGCAAAAAGATATCAGACAAGGGTTGTCCCCCACTTTGACGACAATGCAAAGATCGTCTTTTCCGATATCACGGACAGCTCGTTCAAGGTTGAATTCGATCAGGCTCAGATCGACGAGGATTATGTAAACAGCTATGATCTCATTCTCAAAAATGCCGACGGCTTTGTTGTCAGACATTTAAGTATATGGTCGGAGTATTATTTTTATGATATGCCGAAAACAAGAACGGCTGAATTTTCGGGACTTGATCCGAACACCGAATACAGCCTTACAATCAAAGCACAGGGCTTTTGGAACAACCTTTCAGATAACAGCCTTAATGCAAATATAAAAACCTTATAATTCTCAGGAGGGGTCTCCAAAATGGCAAAATTCAAAGCATTCCTCAAACGCAAGGACATCGAGTTTTCCGCAAAACGGTACGGAATTGACGCTCTCGGCGCAATGGCGCAGGGACTTTTCGCATCCTTGCTCGTAGGCACAATTCTTTCAACACTCGGCACACAGCTTCATTTTGAAGCTCTTGTAACGATCGGCGATTTCGCTTCGGCAGTCAAAGGCTGTGCAATGGCAATAGCGATCGGCTTCGCCCTCAAAGCTCCGCCGCTCGTTTTATTCTCGCTCGCAACGGTCGGCTATGCCGCAGACAAGCTCGGCGGCGCAGGCGGACCTCTTGCAGTTCTGCTTATAACAATAGTTGCCGCAGAATTCGGCAAGGCAGTCAGCAAGGAAACAAAGCTTGACATTCTCGTCACTCCGATTGTGACTATCGGTCTGGGCTGTGCGCTTTCAATGCTCTGCGCTCCGTATATCGGCAAGGCGGCAAGCGCAGTCGGCAACGCAATTATGTGGGCAACGGAGCTGAAGCCCTTCCTGATGGGCATTATCATTTCGGCAATCGTCGGTATCGCCCTTACTCTGCCGATAAGCAGTGCGGCAATCTGTGCGGCTCTCGGACTGACGGGACTTGCAGGCGGTGCGGCTCTTGCAGGCTGCTGCGCTCAGATGGTCGGCTTTGCGGTAATGAGCTTCCGTGAAAATAAATGGGGCGGTCTCGTCTCTCAGGGACTCGGCACAAGCATGCTCCAGATGGGCAACATCGTCAAAAATCCCCGTATTTGGATTCCTCCCACACTCGCTTCGATCATCACAGGACCTATCACCACCTGCATTTTCAAGCTTGAGATGAACGGTGCGGCTGTTTCATCGGGCATGGGTACCTGCGGCCTTGTCGGTCAGATCGGCGTATACACAGGCTGGGTTAATGCAGTCGCCGACGGATCAAAGGCGGCTATCACGGCTTTCGACTGGATCGGACTTGTGATGATCAGCTTCGTTCTTCCTGCGGTTCTCTCCTGGGTATTCTGCCTTATTCTCAGAAAGATCGGCTGGATAAAAGAAAACGATTTAAAATTGGATCTGTAAGCTGTCACACTAAGCGAAGAACAAAAGAAACAAAATTAAGCCAAAATGCTTGTATTGGAATTTCTGATACAAGCATTTAATTTTTTGTAAGAGTATATTAAATATACTATGATTTTTTGTTCTTCGCTTATTGCGACAACCCCATTTTTGATAAACTCAACACTTTATCTTTCTTTGGTGCTTTTAATATTAAATCTCACACTTTTTATTGTATTTTTTATTCCTCTATGGTACAATAAGCGCTGTAAACATTCTGCAACACGGGAGGCTTTGCTTTGGAGAAAAACGGAAAAAACAAACTCAATAATTTTTGGCAGCAGCTTCGTCCGATGCTCGGCTACAATGCCGCAAACATTCTTTTCGGCGGCTCTACCTACATAATCAGCCTTTTCTTCATGTCGTATCTGACAGAGGTTGAGGGACTGAACACCAAACAGGCAGGCTGGGTTTTCGCCTTTGCACACATCTGGGACGCTGTCACCGATCCCGCAATGGGACTTATCACCGACCGCACACGTTCAAAGTTCGGCAAGCACCGCCGCTATCTTCTGTGGGGCATTGCTCCGATTTTCATCTCCTATTTTTTGCTTTGGAACTCCTTCGGACTTTCGCAAATCGTCAGCACGAATGTTATAACGGTCTACTACACCTGCGCCTATATGCTGTTCAACACGGCTTACACCCTTGTCTGCGTTCCCTACACGGCGATGCTGCCCGAGGTCGCACCCGAATATTCGCTGAGAACTCAGTATAAATCCGTTGAATATATCTTCAATTCCGTCGGCATGGTTTCGTCCTTTGTGCTTGTTTCCGCCGTCCTCGGCTTTACCGACGTTAAAACGCTCGACTCAACGCCTGAGATCAGGAGCAAATTCCTTTTCATGGGACTTGTGCTTGCTCTGTTCTTCTCCCTGCCGCTGCTCATAACGTTTTTCTCGGCAAAGGAAAAGGATTCGAGGGATATTGTTGTTCCTCCCGTCAACCTCTACAATATGCTCAATGAGTACAAGCTCGTTTTCAAGAACAAATCGTTCAGACAGTATTTCGCCCTCAGCACCTGCTATTCAATTTCAAAGGGCTTTTACAACAACTCCAATCAGTATTTCATCAAGCACGCCGCAAAGCGCTGGAACAGATACAATATTCTCAACACCATCGCAGGCGTAGCGGAGGCTTCGGGCTTCCCGATCAATTATGCGCTGACGATGAAATACGGCAAACAGCTTTGCGGAAAGCTGCTCGGACCGATAATGATAGTCGGACTTGCGATCTCACTTTTCGTCAATGAGAGCACTCCGACCTGGGTGCTGTATGTCGCTTCTGCGCTTTACTGCTTCGGATTTTCGGGCGTCGGCTTTGTCGGCACGAACACCCAGCCCGACGTCACCGACGTTGATGAGCTTATCACAGGCCGCCGCCGTGAGGGAGTTATTTCAACCTTCTCGTCGCTTATCAAGAAAACGATCAACGGCCTTATGGCGGCGTTCACAGGCTACATTCTTGCCGCTTTCGGCTTTCAGGTCGGCGACGGAGCAGTTCAGACCTCAATGGGTATGTTCGGCATAAAATTCACCTACTCGATCCTGCCGATCATCTTCGCCACGTTTTCAATTATCGGCATCTATCGCTACAAGATGACCAAGAGTGATCACGAGCTTATCAAGAAAGCTATCGCCGACAAGAAAGAGAGTGGAAGCGTTGAGCTGACGGACGAGGAGAAAAAGATCTGTGAGGAAATCGCAGGTCAGAAGTGGGAAAATATGTGGATCGGCAAAGCGACCGTTCCCGATGAACTTGCAAAATTAACCGAAGTAAATACAAATAACTAAACGGAGGTAATCATATGACACGCTACGAATACGCAAAAGCAAAATATGCCGAGATCGGCATTGACACCGAAAAGGTAATTGAAACGCTCGCAGGCGTTCCTGTTTCCGTCCACTGCTGGCAGGGCGACGACGTTACTGGCTTCGACTCAAAACAGGCCCTTTCCGGCGGAATACAGGCAACGGGCAACTATCCCGGCAAGGCAACCACACCCGACGAGCTTATGGCTGATATCGACAAGGCTTTCTCCCTCGTTCCGGGCAAAAAGAAGCTCAATCTTCACGCAAGCTATGCGATCTTTGAAGACGGCGAATTTGCCGACAGAGACAAGCTTGAGCCTAAGCACTTCGCAAAATGGGTAAAGTACGCAAAGGACAGAGGTATCGGCATCGACTTCAACCCGACATTCTTCTCTCACCCGATGGTTAAGGATAACCTTACCCTTTCCTCGCCCGATGAGAATGTACGCACATTCTGGGTAAACCACGGCAAGGCTTGCCTGAAGATTGCCGAATACTTTGCCGACGAAACGGGCGTTCCCTGCGTTCTCAACATCTGGATTCCCGACGGCTACAAGGATATTCCTGCCGACAGGCTTTCGCCCCGTGCAAGATTCAAAAAATCACTTGATGAAATTCTTTCCGTTCCCTACGACAAGAGCAAGGTCTACATCACCCTTGAGTCCAAGGTTTTCGGCATAGGACTTGAATCCTACACGGTCGGCTCTGCGGAATTTGCCCTTTCATATGTAAACAGCAAGGGTATCACTCCCCTCATGGATAACGGTCACTATCATCCGACCGAGGTTGTTTCCGACAAAATATCGTCGCTTCTCCTTTTCAACGAGAAGATTGCGCTTCATGTCACACGTCCCGTCCGCTGGGACAGCGACCATTCCGTTCTCTTTGACGACGAGACAAAGGAGATAGCAAAGGAGATCGTCGCACATGACGCACTTGACAGAGTGTTCATCGCAACGGACTATTTCGACGCTTCGATCAACCGTATCGCCGCATGGGTAATCGGTCTGAGAAATGTTCAGAAGGCTCTGCTCTGCGCTCTGCTCACTCCGCACAAGGCTTTGGCCGAACTTCAGGATTCAAGCCGCTTCACCGAGCTTCTTGCCGCTCAGGAGGAGCTGAAAACAATGCCTTTTGCCGACATCTGGGAGGAATACTGCTCCCGTCAGGGCGTAATCGCCGACAGAACATGGCTTGACGAGGTCAAGAAATACGAAAGCGAAGTCCTTTCAAAGAGATAACTTACAAAAAGATAAAAACGGAAATCGGATATGCTCCGGTTTCCGTTTTTTATTACAGCACCTTTTTAAGATATTCTCCCGTATATGAGCCTTTGACCTTTGCGACCTGTTCGGGTGTTCCCTCGGCGACGATATTGCCGCCTTTGTCGCCTCCGTCGGGGCCGAGATCAATGACGTGATCCGCCGTCTTGATAACATCGAGATTATGTTCTATGACAAGCACGGTGTTGCCCTTATCGACAAGCTTTTGCAGAACCTCAATCAGCCTGTGAACATCGGCGGTGTGCAGTCCCGTGGTCGGCTCGTCAAGAATATATATCGTCCTGCCCGTCGCAGGCTTGGCAAGCTCCGTTGCCAGCTTAACTCGCTGAGCCTCGCCGCCCGAAAGCGTTGTTGCCGACTGACCGAGCTTGACATATCCGAGGCCGACATCAAAGAGAGTTGAAAGCTTTTTATGAATTTTCGGCACGGCTGAGAAGAAGTTGACCGCCTCCTCCACCGTCATTTCAAGCACATCGTATATGCTCTTGCCCTTATACCTGACCTCAAGGGTTTCCCTGTTATATCTCGCACCGCCGCAAACCTCGCACGGCACAAAAATATCGGGCAGGAAGTGCATTTCGATCTTCATTATTCCGTCGCCCTGACAGCTCTCACAGCGGCCGCCCTTGACATTAAAGGAAAATCTGCTCGCCGTGTAGCCCCTGCTTTTTGCGTCCGAGGTCATTGCGAAAAGCTCTCTGATATCGTTGAATACGCCCGTGTAAGTCGCAGGATTGGAACGGGGTGTTCTGCCGATCGGCGACTGGTCAATGTCGATAACCTTATCGAGATTATCAATTCCGAGCATCTCCTCGTGCTTTCCGGCAAATCGTTTTGCGCCGTTAAGCTCCACGGCAAGACGTTTAAAGACAATCTCGTTGACGAACGACGATTTGCCCGATCCCGAAACACCCGTCACGCAGACAAACTCTCCGAGCGGAATTTTTACATTTATGCCGTTTAGATTGTTTTCCGCCGCTCCCCTGACTTCAAGGAATTTACCGTTGCCCTTTCTCCTTTCGGCAGGCACAGGTATTTTCTTTTTGCCGCTGAGATACTGACCTGTTACCGATTTTTCACAGTTCATTATATCCTGAGGAGAGCCGCAGCACACTATTTCACCGCCGTGTATTCCGGCTCCCGGTCCGACATCGACTATATAATCCGCCGACATCATCGTTTCCTCATCATGCTCAACAACTATCAGCGTATTTCCGAGATCACGAAGCTCCCTGAGCGTGTTGAGAAGCTTTGCATTGTCCTTCTGATGAAGTCCGATGCTCGGCTCGTCAAGAATGTATAAAACGCCCATCAGCGACGATCCGATCTGAGTTGCAAGGCGGATACGCTGGCTCTCTCCGCCCGAAAGCGTACCCGAATTTCTCGTCAGCGTGAGGTAATCAAGTCCTACGCTCGCAAGGAATTTCATCCTGCTTTTTATCTCCTTGATTATAGCGTCGGCAATCATCATATCCCTTTCGGACAGCTCCAGCTCATCAATAAACAAAAGAGCGTCCTTGATCGACTTACTGCAAAATTCGTGTATATTTATTCCGCCGACGGTTACAAAAAGGCTCTCTTTTTTCAGCCTTGCACCCTTACATTCGGGGCAGACCTCGGCGGTCATAAGCTGTTCAATTTCGGCACGGGAATACTCGCTTGTCGTCTCGGCGTAGCGGCGTTCAACATTGTTGATAATACCCTCAAAATCCTTGAGATAAGTTCCCTCGCCGTAAACGCTTTTGCGTTCCATTTTTATCTTCTTTCCGTCCGTGCCGTACATTATGACCTTTTTCGCCTCTTTCGGCAGATCCCTGTACGGAACATCGAGCGAAAAACCGTATTCCTTGGCAAGAGCCTCATAATACATCAAGGCGATCGTGCCGCCCTCGGCAGCAGACCAGCCCGAAGCCTTGATCGCACCCTGACGGATAGAAAGGTTCGGATCGGGAACGACTAACTTTTCGCTGACCTTCATAAATGTGCCGAGACCGCTGCACTTCTGACAGGCACCAAACGGATTGTTGAAGCTGAACATTCTCGGATTGAGTTCTTCCACGCTGACTCCGTGCTCGGGGCAGGCGTAGTTCTGCGAAAACATAAGCTCCTCGCCGCCGATGACGTCAATTATAATCAGTCCCTTGGAAAGGTTAGCCGCCGTTTCAACGGAATCGGAAAGCCTTCCCCTTATCTCGTCCTTTATAACAAGTCGGTCAACAATGACCTCAATATTATGCTTCTTGTTCTTTTCAAGCTTGATCTGTTCGGAAAGATCATAGGTAATTCCGTCAATCCTCACCCTGACAAAACCGCTTTTACGCACGCTGTCAAGCTCCTTGACATACTCGCCCTTTCTGCCGCTGACAATGGGCGAAAGCACCTGTATCTTCGTGCCTGTTTCAAGCTCCATAATGCTGTCAACTATCGTATCAACGCTCTGTCTGGAGATTTCTCTGCCGCAAACAGGGCAATGCGGTATGCCGATTCGGGCATAGAGCAGACGAAGATAGTCGTATATCTCCGTGACCGTTCCGACCGTTGATCGGGGATTTTTTGATGTTGTTTTCTGATCTATCGAAATTGCGGGAGAAAGTCCCTCGATGTAATCCACCTTTGGCTTTTCCATCTGTCCGAGGAACTGTCTGGCATAGGACGAGAGCGACTCGACATACCGCCTTTGTCCCTCGGCATATATCGTGTCAAAGGCAAGCGACGACTTGCCCGAGCCGGAAAGTCCCGTGAAAACAACGAGCTTGTCCCTCGGTATCACAACATCTACATTTTTCAGATTGTGCTCGCAGGCACCCTTAACAATTAGATTATTCTGACGCATTATTTTTCCTCTCTGAGCTTGTTTATCCTGTCACGCAAATATGCGGCGTGTTCAAATTCAAGTATCTTTGCCGCCGCTTTCATCTCGGCGGTGAGCTGTTTAATGAGCTGTTCTTTCTCCGCTCTGCTCATTCGTTTATGTGATTTTTCGTTCTTCGGCGAAGATATTTCAAGGATTTCCCTGACGTCTTTCTTAACCGTTTTCGGAACGATTGAATGTTCTTGGTTGTATTTCTCCTGCTTTTCACGGCGGCGCAGAGTTTCTCTGATCGCTCTTTCCATTGAGTTCGTCACCGTATCGCCGTACATAATGACCTTGCCGTTGGCATTTCTTGCGGCTCGTCCTATCGTCTGAATGAGCGAGGTTTCGCTTCTGAGGAAGCCCTCCTTGTCGGCGTCGAGTATCGCAACGAGGGATACCTCGGGAATGTCAAGCCCCTCTCTCAGAAGGTTAATTCCGACAAGCACGTCAAATTCGCCCAATCTCAGGTCACGGATAATTTTCATACGCTCTATCGTGTCAACATCGTAGTGCATATAGCGCACCTTGATGCCGAGATTTTCGATATAGTCGGTGAGATCCTCCGCCATTTTCTTGGTAAGAGTTGTGACAAGCACACGCTCCTCTTTTTCGATCCTCAGATTGATCTCGGATATGAGATCATCGATCTGACCGTCGGTCGGTCTGACCGATATTTCGGGATCGAGCAAGCCTGTCGGACGAATGACCTGTTCGGCAATCTGTGCGCTCCTCTGCCGTTCAAACTCACCGGGAGTTGCGCTGACAAATATTTTCTGACCGATCTTTGAGTAAAACTCGTCAAAGGTCAGCGGTCTGTTGTCGTATGCGGACGGCAGACGGAAGCCGAAATTTATAAGGCTGTCCTTTCGTGAGCGGTCGCCGCCGTACATTCCCCTGACCTGCGGCAGAGTGACGTGGGACTCATCGACAAACAGAATAAAATCATCGGGAAAATAATCCAAAAGAGTGAACGGAGGCTCACCCGGTTTTCTGCCCGACATAATAGCCGAATAGTTCTCAATGCCCTTGCAAAAGCCTGTTTCACGGAGCATTTCAATGTCATATTCCGTCCTCTGCTTTATTCGCTGAGCCTCAAGGAGCTTGCCCTCGGACTGAAATTTTGCGACCTGACGCTCCATTTCGGAATAAATCTGCGTTATCGCCTTTTCCATTTTTTCGGGTGATACGACATAGTGCGAAGCAGGATAAATCGCAACGTGAGAAACGACGTTTTTCACCTGTCCTGTCAGGGCGTTTATCTCGCTTATCCTGTCTATTTCATCTCCGAAAAATTCAACTCTTATCGCATTCTCGTTTGAATAAACGGGGAATATCTCAACCACATCGCCCTTAACCCTGAACTTGTTTCGGCTGAAGCTGATGTCGTTTCTTTCATACTGTATTTCAATGAGTTTTTTTATCAGATCGTCACGGTTCTTTTCCATTCCCGTTCTCAAGGAGATGACCATGCTTCTGTAATCTATGGGATCGCCGAGGGAATAAATACAGGAAACGCTGGCAACGATTATCACATCTCTGCGCTCGGAAAGCGCCGAGGTTGCGGAATGTCTGAGCTTGTCTATCTCGTCGTTGATCGCAGAATCTTTTTCGATATATGTGTCGGTCGTCGGGATATATGCCTCCGGCTGATAGTAGTCATAGTAGGAAACAAAATACTCAACGGCGTTTTTAGGGAAAAATTCCTTGAATTCGGAGCAGAGCTGAGCCGCCAAGGTCTTGTTGTGAGCAAGAACGAGAGTAGGTCTGTTCACCTTTTCAATGACCTTTGCCATTGTGAAGGTTTTGCCCGATCCCGTAGCGCCGAGCAAGGTCTGTTCCATATAACCTTTTTCCAATCCGCCCGCAAGCTCCTCGATCGCCTGTGGCTGATCGCCCATCGGTTCAAACGGTGCAACCAGTTCAAAATGATCCATTTCAAGACCTCCCTAAAAAGATTTGTAACTTTTATATTATATCACAGCTTTATAAAAAATAAAAGTGCATGAGTTGCTTTTTCGGGAAGAAACCATAAAGCAGTTTTTTCTATATGTGAACATTAATTCAATCAGATAAAAAATAGTAAAATTTTTAACTATTTTTAATTGACAAATATTGGAGCGTAGTGATATAATGAAAAGGATCGTTAAAGGAGAGAAAATAATATGTCTGATTTTGCAAATACGCTGTCTGCGATTTTAAAAGAAAACCGACTTTCGATCAACCGTGTTTCCGCAGAGAGCGGAATTGACCGTACAGTTCTTTCAAAGGGCTTGAAAGGCTCCCGTCAGATCCCCTTTTATTCTTTCAAAAAACTGATAGATTCCCTCGCTGTACCGTCATCAGACAAAAACCTTCTTGTTCATAAATATATCAAAGAGAATTTCGGGCTTGAGAGATTCAACAGCTATATAAAGATTC
>JAXJRE010000091.1:0-9599 GCA_036310785.1 Acutalibacteraceae bacterium | reverse complement strand
GATTTACGGCAAGGCGGACTTGAAAAAAATTCCGTTTGTGCTGAACAATCTGCTTTCAAATGCGATATCCTATATAGGCGGAGATCCCAAGATCATTCGCATCAGATATGAGGATATGGGACTTTCTTACCGTATCTTTGTGTTTAACTCCGGCGACAATATATCCGAGGATGTTCTGGAGAAGCTTTGGTTCAGCTTCTACCGTCACGATGCGGCAAGAATAAGGAACGACGGTCACTTCGGCCTCGGACTGTCCATCGTGAAAGGAATACAGGACGCCCATTTCCGGGAATGTGGAGTTGACAATGCCGAAGGCGGAGTTGAATTCTGGTTCGATATCGGAAAGGCAAGCTCCGAGAACACCGACGGCGAAGAAAACAGCGAAGAATAAATCAAACCACCGAAAAGGTTTAATGCCTGTTCGGTGGTTGTTTTTAGTATATTGAATCGAGAATTTCTATTGCATGGGCAATACAGCCGTCGTTATTTGAGCGTGTTACATAATCGGCAACAGCCATTGCTTCAGGAGACCCGTTTTCGGGGACGAAGCCCTTTGCCGCCGCCGAGAGCATCTCGACATCATTGTAACCGTCGCCTGCGGCATAGATGTCCTCAGGGTGACAGCCGAGCATTTTGCCGAGCCTCATAAGACCTGCGCCCTTGTCAACTCCCTTTTTCAACAGTTCAACATAATCCCCCGTCGTTTTCAGATAATTTATCTCACGGTGGCTGTCGAGTAAGTGCTGTACATCCTGCGATTTATCGGAGCAGTAAAGCATTACCTTTGTCCACGGTCTCGGTGCCTCGGACGGAGAATTAACATGAGTGAAATCTATGCCCTGATTTGTGAAATGAGTTATCGTCGGATCTTCGGCATTGATACTGCAAACCCTTTCAAAGGCATACATCTCAACGGCAATATCAGAAAAGTGTTCCAGCACATCCTCGATCACACCTATTCCCTCGTCCCCTATTCCGTCGTTGAACAGAACTTTACCGTTCTTATAATCGTAAGCCATTGCAGCGTTGCCTAAAAGCACGGGAGCATTGATATAACTCTCATCATAGATATGAAAGCCCTGAAAGATCCTGCCCGTGCAGACGGTAAATTTTCCGCCCTCGGAAATAAAGTAACGGATCGCAGACTTAACATCGTCCGTCATTTCTCCCCTGTCATTTCTGAGCGTACCGTCAAGATCGCTTGCCAGAAGAACGTTTTTGAATTTCATATCAATACCTCCGTTTTTACGTCATATCAAAAAACACCGCAGCCTTCCCGGTTGCGGTGTCTGAACATCTTATCAGTCAGATGTGTAGGGCATAAGAGCTACGTGACGGGCACGCTTGATAGCTGTTGTAAGCTCTCTCTGATGCTTTGCACAAGTACCTGTTACACGGCGAGGAAGGATCTTCGCTCTGTCGGATGTGTACTTGTTGAGCTTTGCAACATCCTTGTAATCAATGCACTCTACTTTATCAACACAGAAGGAACAAACCTTCTTGCGGCCTTTTCTGTTAGGACGGCCGTTGTTCTTATCATAAGCCATTACAAAATACCTCCTTATTTAATTCGGGTGAGATCCGCCTCAGAACGGCAGATCGTCATCTCCTGAAATCTCCTCAAAGTCACCGTCCGAGCCGGTTGAGAATGAAGGAGCGGCAGGCTGCGGCGGAGCATAGCTCTGGTTAAAGTTGCCTGTGCCTGTTTCTGCTTTCGATCCGCAGAAGCTTGCCTGGTCAACAAGAACCTCGACTGCTGTGCGCTTATTGCCGTTTTTGTCCTCATAGTTGCGAGTCTGAATAGATCCCGTAACAGCGATCATAGAGCCCTTCTGAAAATATTTTGAGATAAATTCAGCGGTATTTCTCCATGCTACGCAGTTGATGAAATCCGTCTGACGCTGCTCGCCCTGACGGGCATATGAGCGTTCGACTGCGAGTGAAAAAGACGTTACGGCAAGGCCTGTCTGGGTATTGCGCAACTCGGGAGTTGCAACAAGTCTACCCATCAATACTACGTTGTTAATCATGCTGCTTCCCCCTTATTTCTTGATTATAAGTGAACGAAGCACGCCGTCCGTGATGTTAAGGACACGGTCAAGCTCTGCAGGGAATTCCGGCTCTGCTGCAAAAGTGTAAAGAGCATAGTAGCCTTCTGTCTCGTAGTTGATTGCATAAGCAAGCTTACGCTTACCCCACTCATCTACGCTTTCAACAGTACCATGCTTCTCGATAAGAGCCTTGAACTTCTCAACCAAAGCCTTAGCTGCATCCTCGCTCTCCTTAACGGAGTAAACGATCATTGCCTCATAGTTCTCTACTGCCATTTAAAAGCACCTCCTTTTGGTCATTCCGGCCGCCTACTCAGCGGCAAGGATAGCTGTAATCAATATTTTACAGCCATAATATTTTATCAGCAAATGCCGATAATGTCAAGAGTTATTTGCTATTTTTTCTGATATCAGCAATATCCGATCTTCACGGCAAGCCATATCAGCGCCGCAGAAGCCGCAAAAATCGCCGCAAAAAGCTTCCACGACCATTTCAGGAACTTTCCGTATGTAACGTTTATCATACCGATGCAGATAATCATAATTCCGCTTGTCGGATAAAGCACGTTGCAAAATCCGTCACCGAGACAGAAAGCAAGGACGATGGACTGATCGGTGATATTGAGCATTTTTGCAAGCGGAAGAATGAGCGGCATAAGAAGAAAGGCCTTTGCCGTTCCGCTTCCGATGAAAAACTCAATGACGATCACGACAAGCATTATCATCAGCAATGCCTGAACAGGCGAAAAATCCTGAATGAGATTATAGATATGATAAAGAATGGTGTCAAGAATCATTCCTTTTTTCAGAACATAGGTTATGGCGAGGACAAAGACGATGAGCGGAATCGCGGGCGCGATAGTCTTTACTCCCCTGCCGAAACCGCTGAGCAGGTTCTTGCCCCTGATGCCCGTAATGTAGCCTGCTCTCAGACCGCCGAACGTGAAAAGAAATGCCATTGCAACAAGCGGAGTGTAGCCGATCAGCGACGAAACCGTATCGTTTTCGATAAACTGCTGAGCGATAAAGCTTGCGGCAGTAAAAACAAAGACGCAAAGTATACTTGTGACAAAAACCTTTGTAGCCTTGCCTAAATTTGGATTTTTCAGAACCTCGTTGCTTTCTTCGGAAAGGAACTTTTTTCTTAATTCGATATCCGACTGATAGGAAACGGATTTTTCGGGATTCTTTTCGATTTTCTTAGCGTAGAAATAGAGAAAAAGGAAAAGGATCAGATAGGTCACAAGGAAAACAAGTATTCTGTAACCGAGTCCTGAAAACATCGGCAGACCTGCCATTGTCTGAACAATTCCTACATTAAACGGGTTGAACGTGGCGGCGGCATAACCGAATGCAACGGACATCAGACTGAATCCGAGACCTACCATTGAATCCCAACCGAGCGCAAGCGAAATTGCACACGCAAGAGGTACAAGAGTAACGCTTTCCTCGAGTATGCCGACAACGGAGCTCAGCGTCATACAGACAAAAACCATCACGGCAAGCAGAATGTATTTTCTGTGTTCAAACTTATTGACGGTCGTTTGCATTATGTATTTCAGAACGCCGCTTTCCTCCATAACAAGGAAAGTGCCGCCGATGAGAATAATAAACAGAATAATTCCGAGACCGACTGCGGAATCGGAGGTTGTGAAGACCTCAACGGGTGCAATAAGCACACGCCACAGGGGATAATTGACCTCCTCCTGTGAAACCTCATGGTATGTTCCGGGAATTATTCCGCCGTCAGCGTCAACATCGTATGCGCCGTTGGGTACGATTTTTGTGAGTATTCCTGCAAAAAGCATGATGCCGAGAAGCAATGCCGTAATTGCAATCATTGTTTTTTTGTTAAGCTGAATACCCGTTCCGCTTTTTTCTTTTTTGTCCATGCTTTTACCCCGCCTGTTTTCAGATTTCAAAATATTCCTTTATCTGCTCATAGTTTTCAGCATAGAAATCCGCAATTTTTTTGATTTCTTCCCTGTCGTCCTCGTTTGAATAGTCCTCAATTCCGATGACCTTACAGCCGTATTCCTTTGCGGATTTTACGGCGTACAGAGCGTCCTCAAAGACATATATCTCTCCCTCGGCCTTCATCTTCTTCGCAAGAAAATCAAAGGTTTCGGGATCGTTCTTGTGTATTCCCAGCTCGTGCATCGAATAGACCTCGTCAAAAAACTCAAGAATTTCATTCCGTTCAAGAGCTTTTCTCGCCATTTTCCGCTCTGTTGCAGTTGCAACGATCATTCTTGTGCCGTTTTCTCTGAGAGCATTAAGAAAGTCCTTTACACCCGGCTTGATCGGAGCAATGTTTGAATAATAAAACCATAAAATCTCCTGCAAGCCGTCAAGCACCTCCTCAAACGACAGGTTGAGCTTGTATTCTTCAATCATATAGCTGATGCCGGTTTTGTATCCCTGCTTGCGGAAAAGGTCAAACTCCTTCGGCACAATACCTCTCATCATCAGGAAAGCTCCTGCCGCCGTGTCCCATATGTGCATGGAATCAAGGAGGGTTCCGTCCATATCAAAAATTGCGTATCTAATATCTTTCATAAAAACATCCTGTCATTTTTGCCGTAATAAAGGCTGTTGCAATAATTATTGCGACAGCCCTTTTAATTAAATCAATTTGTATTAAAGAGAGTCAAACCACTTCAAAAGATTGATGATCGGCATAATATATTTTGCGTACTCCCAACTGCTGAGCCATTTGATGAATCTCTGCATCGTTGTTGACGGACGGTCAACATTGAGATGCTCAAGAACGAGATTTCCGCTCTCGGTGAACGAGAAAGCCTCGCTGGTTTTGCCGTTTTCATCGGTAAACGAGCCTTCGGCAACGGTGAACGCATAGTCTGCACCGTGTGACATTCCCGATTCAAAGGAAACGGTAATAACTGCTTTTTTGCCGTCAATGCTTACGCTCGCATTTGATTTGTCATAGCTTCTGTTCTGTCCGTCTGTTCCGCTGATTGTAAGAGCAAAGCCGTCGGATAAAGTCAGATCAGAATCGGCAACGACCGTAATTTTAAGCTCTCCGACATAGCTGTTCTTGAAGCTGCCCGTAGAAGCCGCAGCGTCTCCCGACTTGAACACGAAGGTGTCCTCTGCCGCCGATCCGATCACAGCAAAGCTGAAAATCACAGCAATAGCAAGAAGCACGGATAAGAACCTGTTGAATGTTTTTGTAATGATAATCACCTCAATTTTTTATTTTCAGTAACTTGATTATAGCATTATTATCCGGCACAATCAATACTTCAATTATTAATTTTCGGTTAATATTTACATTTTTGTGAGTTTTGCGAAATTAGCCATAAGCTTTTTCGTTCCCGATTTTTCAAAGGCTATCTCCAAAAGCGTGTCGTTACCCATGCTTTTAGCCGAAAGTACAACTCCCTGTCCGAAGACCTTGTGAACGACCGTATCGCCGATCTTGTAGGTTTCGTGACTTGCGGCAGGTGCGGCGGCTTTGACATTCTGCTGAGTAAAGCCTCGCTTGATCGGTTTTCCGCTTGTGAAATCCTCGCCGAAATCACGGAAAGGCTCATCTTCGGCACTGCGGCGGAAGGATGAATAAGCGGTAACTCCTGTCTTTTCGGTCAGATCGTCGGGTATTTCTCCGAGAAATCTTGACGGAGCGTTGTGAGTGGTCGAGCCGAACATAAGACGTGTTCTTGTATTGGTGAGATAAAGCTCTTGCTTCGCCCTCGTTATGCCGACATAGGCAAGGCGACGTTCCTCCTCCATATCGTCGTTGCTGTAAATCGACTGTGTTCCCGGGAAAACTCCGTCCTCCATACCGATAATGAAAACAACCGGGAACTCAAGTCCCTTTGCCGAGTGGAGAGTCATCATAACGACCGTGTCCGAATCGGCATTGTAGTTGTCGATATCCGTCATAAGGGCAATTTCCTCAAGGAAGCCATTGAGCGTAGGATCGTCGCTCTCCTCCTCATATCTCATAAGGTTGGCTTTAAGCTCGTTCAGGTTCTCTTTCCTGTCCTGAGCGGTGTCCTTATCGAGGTCAAGGAACTGATAGTAGCCTGTCATATTGAGCGTTTTTTCAAGAAGCTCATGAGGCTTCAGCTCCTGTGCCGCCTGCTCAAGCTCATTTATCATTGAGCTGAACTGCATAAGCTTTGACGAGGCTCGGCTGAGGGACGGGTAAGAGTCGGCATTGGAAATTACATCAAATATGCTGACTCCGAGTCCTGCGGCGATCTCCGAGGCATTGTTGAGCGTTGTTTCGCCTATTCCCCTCTTTGGCTCGTTGATTATACGTCGCAGACGCACATTGTCCGCAGTATTGTTGATCAAAGTCAGATAAGCGAGGGCGTCCTTGATCTCCTTGCGTTCATAGAAGCGCAAACCGCCGATTATTCGGTACGGAATACCTGCACGGACGAAGGCATTTTCAATCGTGCTTGACTGCGCATTCATGCGGTAAAGCACGGCATGATCGGACATTTTTCTTCCGCCTGCAACATTCTTCATCACCGTATCGGCAACGAAGCGAGCCTCCTCCCTCTCGTCATAGGAGGTATTGACGGTAATTTTATTTCCCCTGCCGTTCGCCGTCCAGAGGTTTTTGCCCTTTCTCTGGCTGTTGTTTGAAATCACGGCGTTCGCCGCATCAAGAATTGTCTGAGTTGAACGGTAATTCTGCTCAAGTCTTATCGTCCGGGCATCGGGATAGCGTTCCTCAAAGCTGAGGATATTCTGTATCGTCGCTCCTCGGAACTTATAGATGCTCTGGTCGTCGTCGCCGACAACGCAGATGTTCCTGTATTTTTCAGCCAAAAGGCTCGTCAGCACATACTGGGCATGGTTGGTGTCCTGATACTCGTCAACAAGTATGTACTTGAATTTATTCTGATAATAGCTCCTGACCTCGTCATTGTTCTGCAAAAGCTCGACCGTCCTGAAGATCATATCGTCAAAATCCATTGCGTCGGCATTTTTGAGAAGCTTCTGATAGCATTTATATGCTTCGCCTATGGTTTTAAGACGTATATCTCCGCCCGCCTGAGCAAGATACTGTTCGGGAGTTATAAGCTGATCCTTTGCACGGCTTATCTCCTTTAATATCGTCTTGTGCGAGAGCATTTTATCGTTTATTTCAAGAAGCCTCTGAGCCTCTTTCATAACACGCTTTGAGTCGTCCGTATCATAGATCGTAAAGCGGTTTGTGTAGCCGAGAAGCTCGCCGTGACGTCTGAGTATTCTTGCACAGCAGGAATGGAAGGTACTCGCCCAGATATCGTTTGCGGCGTCGCCGAGCTGAGCGGCAAGCCTGTTTTTAAGCTCAGCCGCCGCCTTGTTTGTAAAGGTTATGGCAAGTATCTCCCACGGTGCCGGAGCGTCTACCGACATCAGATCATAGACATCAAAAAGATCCGTAGTCGGATCGTCAAGATACCTTCGCATAAGCTGAATATCGCTTTCGCTAGGCTCAAACTCCGAATAGTCGGAATTGTAGGCATTTCCGTACTTTATCAGATTGGCTATCCTGTTTACAAGGACGGTGGTTTTTCCGCTGCCTGCACCTGCAAGAAGCAGCAAGGGGCCATTTACTGCATAGATAGCCTCTTGCTGCCTGTCATTCATTCTTTCAAAATCTTTTGCAATTATACGGCGGCGAAGTTCTAAAAATTCGTCTTTAAGCATAATCGGATTCCCTTTTGTCAGATTGAAATAATATTTGCCATCTTGTAAAGATCCATATCAATGTGCTTCTTCATGTTGAGAGCCTCAAAGATATCGTAATCAACGATCTGATCGTTCTGCATTGCAACAACGCGGTTGCCGATACCGTCCATAAGAAGCTCAACGGCTCTGTAACCCATCTGGCTTGCAACAACACGGTCCTTGACTGTCGGGGAGCCTCCGCGCTGAACATGAGCGAGAACCATTGCTCTGGACTCAACGCCCGTTTCTTCCTCAATAGCCTTTGCAAGCTCGTCAACCGACATCTCTCCGTCTGCGGTAACACCCTCGGCAACGATGACAAGGAAATGCTTCTTGCCGGTTTTCTGAGTACGGCGGATTCTGTCAAAAACATCTCTCTTGAGGTCGAACTCAACCTCGGGAATGAGGATAGCCGTTGCGCCGACGGCGATACCTGCATTAAGAGCAAGGTAGCCAGCACGTCTGCCCATAACCTCGATAACAGAACAGCGGTCGTGAGAAGCTGATGTATCACGGATTCTGTCAACCATTTCCATTATGGTGTTAAGGCAGGTGTCGTAACCGATTGTATAGTCACAGCAGGCGATATCGTTGTCGATAGTTCCCGGAATACCTACGCAGGGAATACCTCTCTCGGAAAGGTCTCTTGCTCCTCTGAACGAGCCGTCACCGCCGATAACTACGATACCCTCGATGCCGTAAGCGTGGCAGATTTCAATAGCCTTCTGCATTCCTTCCTCGGTTGCAAAATCCTTGCTTCTTGCGGAATGAAGGAAGGTGCCGCCTCTGTGGATAATATCGCATACGGTGCGGATCTCCATCGGGATAAGAGCGCCCTCCATAAGTCCCTTGTAGCCACGGTCAATTCCGTAAACCTTGATGTGATTTTCACATGCTGTACGAACAACTGCACGGACTGCCGCATTCATTCCCGGCGCATCTCCGCCGCTTGTTAAAACTCCGATTGTCTTCATTATAACTTCCTCCTAAGGATTCTCTAAAAAATTCTATAAAATCATACACCTAATTAAAAAAAATGTCAAATAAAACAGAAAAATAATTACTGAAAAACTACATTTTCTTCGCCCAATACTCTTTTAAGCTCATTTATAAGCGGTTCGTTGACGTCAACGCTCCTGTCGGACGGCTGAAGAACGTATTTCCCGGTATCCGCAAAGTAGTAATAAAGCGGCGTTCTTCCGTCAAATATCGCAAGCAGTTTTTCTGCCTGAGCCTGTTCGGGAGTGGACTCGGTCGGGAATTTCAGAAAAAGTCCGCTGCGCTTCTTCTTCGTCGACGCAGAGGTCTCCTTAGCCGCAGAGCCTTTGCGCAAATAATAATCCTTTGCCGTTTCAAGAGTGTAAATATGCTCACAGATAAGCTTCGACGGCTCCTCGTCACGAAGATCAAGCCGACCGTAGAATACAAGCACTCTGCCCTCTTCAAGCAGCGTTGAATTTTCCATCAGTATTTTCGGGAATACAATAACCTCGATCGAGCCGGATGTATCCTCAACATTCAAGAAAGCCATCGTCGTGTCGCTTTTTGTGATTTTTTTCTTCACATCGGTTATTATACCCATTATCTTGGTTCTTTCGCCGTCCTTGTGATAAGAACGCTCGTTTTCTTCGCTGTTAATGAGTTCGGCGATTCTAACACACGACATTTCTGCGGCAAGCTCGCTGTAATCCGCCATCGGATGACCGGAAAGATAAAGTCCCGTTGTCGATTTTTCCATTGCCAGCAGTTCGCTTCGTGGAAATTCCTCAAAGAATCTCAGAGCCGTTTCGGAATGTGACTCTCCGCCGATAGAATCAAACAGACCTATCTGACCTTCGACATTCCTGCGTT
>JAXJRE010000090.1:0-5894 GCA_036310785.1 Acutalibacteraceae bacterium | reverse complement strand
TGATTCATTAGCTCAGTTGGCAGAGCACTTGACTTTTAATCAAGGTGTCCGGGGTTCGAATCCCCGATGAGTCACCAAGCCGCAAGCCTTTGGGTTTGCGACTTTTTTCTGTTTATTTTGACTTTTATTCGGATAACGGTTGATTTATTTTTTGTTTGCGTATAGAATATAAATATAATTTCTCGGAGGAAATATATGACAGACGAAGAATTGCTCTATGCCGTGCTTGACGATAAGCTCAGGGAATGTGAAAACAACAATTATATTTCCTGCACGAGCTTTCTCGATATCTATCAGCAAAGCAAGGCTATGCGTTATCTTGCAAAACTGAATACGAAATATGAGCTTTTCGGCGGTTTTGAGGACTGCGAACGCAGGATAGTTATTTTTCTTCCCGAATATGCCGATGGGGATTTTTTGGAGAACTGTGACGACGTTCCTGTCGTGCCGTTGAGGATTGATAAGGACAGCTTTTCCGAGCTTTCCCACAGGGATTATCTCGGAGCGATAATGGGACTTGGTATAAGGCGTGAAATGCTCGGCGACATTTTTACCGATGAAAAGGGCTGTACGCTCGCCGCAATTAAGAGCGTTGCAAAATATCTTTGCGAAAATCTAACCTCGGTCGGCAGGGGAACTGTCAGAACTCATATTCTTGACAGCTTTAAAAATATACGAAGCGATGAAAAATTTGAATTGAAACGCTGTTTTGTCAGCTCAATGCGAGCCGACTCTGTTATTTCCGCCTGTTTCTCTTTCTCACGAAGTGAAGCGGTCAGGAGAATTACCGCCGGTGAAGTGTTCATCAACGGAATTCAGATTACAAAATCAGATTATAAGGTTCCTTTCAGCTCTAAGGTTGTTGTCCGCGGAAAGGGAAAGGTGCTCATAACCGAGGACTGCGGAATTACAAAAAAAGGCCGTCAGGCTTTTATTATAAAAAAATACGGATAAGGAGACGATACCATGTTAAACTTTGCTCACAGAGGTTTCAGCGGAAAATATCCTCAGAACACAATGCTCGCTTTTGAAAAAGCGGTAGAAGCCGGAGCGGACGGAATTGAACTTGATGTCCATTTCTCAAAGGACAAGGAGCTTGTTATTGTCCACGATCATAAGCTTGACAATATATGCAATGTTTCCGGTTGTGTAAAAGATTATACCCTTCAAGAGCTGAAAATGTTCGACGCATCCTCGGACTTTAAGGGAGTTTACGGAGTGAACAGAATACCGATGCTCAGAGAGTATTTTGATTTTATTAAGCCGATAAAAGGATTTATCACAAACATTGAAATGAAAACAGGCGGTTACCCGTATATCGGACTTGAAAAAGCCGTCAATAAAATGATTATCGAATACGGACTTGAGGACAGAGTAATTATTTCAAGCTTCTGCCATGAGAGCATTATGCTTTTCAAGGAGATCAATCCTGAGATCAAGTGCGGATTTCTTGACTCGGAGTGGCTTCCCGAATACGGAAAACTGACAAGGGAAGGCGGAGTTGAATGTATTCACCCGTTGTATACTCTTCTCAATGAGGATAATGTCCGTGAAGCTAAGGAGAACGGAATTGAACTTAATACCTGGACAGTCAACGATGAGGAAAGCGTCAGAAGGCTTTACGATCTCGGCGTTGATTCCGTAATCGGAAATTATCCCGATATGACAAAAAAAGTCCTTGATTCGTTAAAATAACACTTGATTTTATTAAACATTGAGTGTATTATGAATAAGGTTTAGAAAGCCGCAATCGGTTTGGCTTTCAAACTAAAAATTTTCAGAAGGTGTTTAAATGTTTACTGGTAAACCGGAAGAATACAGAGGCGTATATGCGCTTCTTCTTACTCCCTTTAATGAGGATAAGACAATCAACTATGATACATATGCAAGGTATGTTGAGTTTCAGGCTGAAAAAGGCGCTCATCATCTCTTTTCTGTTTGCGGAAGCTCGGAGATGACGCATCTTACTCTTGAAGAAAGACTCCAGTGCGCAGAAACTGCCGTTAGGCACGCAAACGGCGTTGAGATCGTTGCAACAGCTAACCTTGAGCCGACCTGGAAAGAGCAGATCGAAGAGGTTAAGCGCATGGAGCAGACAGGTGTTGACGGACTTGTTTTCGTTACACGCGGTTACGGCACAAGCGACAAGAGAATCGTTGAAAACCTTTCCGAGCTTTCGGAATATACTTCTCTTCCCGTTATCCTTTATGAGTTCCCCGGTTTCCCGAACTGCCATATGTCCGGCAAAGCATACGGCGAGCTTGTTAAGACGGGCAAATTCCACGGAATAAAAGATACAACCTGCTCAATGGAGGGCATCAAGGATAAGCTTGATTTCCAGGGTGATTCCTCCGTTCTTCAGGCTAATATTCCTCTCCTGCTTGACGCATACGAAGCAGGCGCAAGAGGTGTCTGCGCAACTCCTACCTCCTGCGGCGTAAATCTTTTCCGCAAGATGTATGACGAGTTCTTTGTTGAAAACAATTACGAAAAGGCAAGAGAGACCTTCAATGAGATCATTCTTCTTGACTGTGCAATCGACAGCGGCTTTAACGCAAGCGCAAAGTATCTCGTTCAGCTTCAGGGTATTCCGTTCACTACGGTTACACGTTCCGGTTCATCTCTCAGCGAGCCGAGAATAAGAAGTCTCCAGTCCTTCTACGAGTACGCAAAGGCTCACGATATTCTTTAATCCGAATAATACTAAGGGGTTGTTGCTAAGTGCAACAGCCCCTAATTCGTTTTAAGCATTTTTTCTCTTTGTTTATAATCAGACATATATTTTTCAATCAAAGCGTAAAAAGCCTTGCTGTGATCGTGGTGAACTGTATGCGCTAATTCGTGCACTACAACATATTCGATCGCTTCAATCGGATACTGCATCAGGATATAGGAAAAGCAGATGTTATTGGTTGCGCTGCATGAGCCGAAGCGTTTCTGAGCCGAAGTGATCTTGACCGTGCCGTAGCTAACGCCCATAATTCTTGCGTACTTTTCGGTCAGCTTCGGAAGTATTTCCCTTGCCCTGTTCTTCAAGACGGCTATTTCTTCGGGCGACAACTCTTGAGCTTTTTCCTTTCTTTTGACAGCTTCGACGGTCTTTTTCTCTATCCATTCTTTATGTTTTTCAACAAGCTTTTTTATTTTATATTCAGGAAACCGTTTCGGCGCGCGGACGATAAGCTCACCGTCCCGGTTTATCTTTAAGGCGACAGTTTTTCGGTCGCTCCTGATAACTGTATAGTCCAATTCCGATCACCTCGGAATTATTGTATCAGCAACCGTCTTTTCTGTCAAATTTAAAATAAAAAACATTATTTGTTATTGATTTTATTACAAGATGAATGTATAATATAATGGAACATATTCAAAAGGAGTGTTTTTATGTATAAATTTCCTATCGGCGTTATAATTGACAGCTTCAGAGTTGATATAAAGACTGCGGTTGAAAAGGCGGCTGCGGTCGGAGCAAACGGTATTCAGGTTTACTCAACAAGGGGAGAGATGGCTCCGGAAAACCTTGTCGGACAGAAAAGAGCTGACTTCCGCAAGCTTGTTGAGGATAACGGACTTGTCATTTCTGCGCTTTGCGGCGATCTCGGAGGCGGCGGTTTTACCGTTAAAGAGGCTAATGAATGGAAGGTCGAGAAATCCAAGAGAATCCTTGATCTTGCAAAGGAGCTTGGAACGGACGTTGTCACCACTCATATCGGCGTTGTGCCTGAGGACGAGAATGCGGAAAGATTCAAGATTATGCAGGAGGCTTGCTTTGAGCTGAGCCGTTATGCCGATGAGATCGGCGCACATTTCGCTATCGAAACAGGTCCCGAAACCTCAGCCACTCTTAAAAAGTTCCTTGATTCTCTCGGCTCAACGGGAGTCGGTGTAAACCTCGATCCCGCAAACCTTGTTATGGTTACGGGCGATGATCCCGCAAAGGCCGTTCATAACCTCAAGGACTATATCGTTCACACCCACGCTAAGGACGGAAAGCAGAATTTCTATGTTGATCCCGATATCATTTACGGTATGGTCAAGTCTCACATCGTCACGAGCAACAGCTTTATCGAAGTACCTCTCGGCGAGGGCAGCGTAAACTGGGACGAGTATCTCAAGGCTCTTGAGGATATCGGATATAAGGGCTTCCTTACCATTGAAAGAGAAGTCGGCGACGATCCCGAAAAGGATATCAGAAAAGCGGTTGAATTTCTTAACGGAAAGATGGGTGTTTGAATATGAAAATTGCGGTCAGCAGTTACAGCTATTCTCAGCTTAAAAACAGCGATTTTGAAAGAATTGACCTTGCTAAGCAGATGGGCTTTGAGGGCATTGAATTTGCCGAGATAAACCCCGGCGACAGGGATAAAGCGGAATATGCCAAGGAGCTTAAAGCCTATGCCGACAAGGCAGGTGTTGAAATATCAAACTATGCTATCGGTGCGGATTTCATCAACAAAGATGTTGACGGTGAGATCGAAAGACTGAAAAAAGAGGTCGATATCGCAGAAATACTCGGAGTTAAGACAATGCGTCATGACGCTTCGGGCGGACCGGAGAGCGAAAGATTTTCAAAGACAGGATTTGAAAAATATCTTCCCATGCTTGCAAAGGGCTGTAAGGCGGTTACGGAATACGCAAAAACAAAGGGAATAAAGACCTCGGTTGAAAATCACGGCTTTTACTGTCAGCAGAGCGACAGAGTTGAGGCTCTGATGAAAGCGGTCGATGACGAGAATTTCGGCTGGCTTGTTGATATCGGTAACTTCCTTTGTGCCGATGAAAATCCGCTTGACGCAGTTAAGGTCGGCGTAAACTATATCATCTACGCTCACGTCAAGGATTTTTATTTTGCCGACAAGAGCGTTGAAACTCCCGAAGGATATTTTGACACAAGAGACGGAAACCACCTTTGCGGCTCAGTACTCGGCGACGGAATCGTGCCCGTTGAAAAGTGCGTTGAAATGATTAAGAATTCAGGCTACGACGGTTGGGTTACACTCGAATACGAGGGCAGAGAAACTCCGCTGACAGCCGTGCCGAAAGGCTTGGACTTCCTGAAAAAGCTTGTATAATTTATTACAGAATAGAGGACAGACAATGAGTGAAAAAAGAATTGAAACAAAATGCGTGCAAGGCGGCTACACTCCGGGAAACGGAGAGCCGAGACAGATCCCTATAATCCAGAGCACGACCTATAAATACGACACCAGCGAGGATATGGGAAAGCTCTTTGACCTTGAAGCGGAGGGCTATTTCTACACAAGGCTTCAGAACCCGACAAACGATTATGTTGCAAACAAGATCCGTGAGCTTGAGGGCGGCACGGCTGCCATGCTTACCTCTTCCGGTCAGGCGGCTTCGTTCTATGCGGTTTTCAATATTGCAGGCTGCGGTGATCACGTTGTCGCTTCTTCAATGATCTACGGCGGCACATACAATCTTTTTGCCGTTACGATGAAGAGAATGGGTATCGACTTCACCTTTGTTGATCCCGGCTGTTCCGATGAGGAGCTTGAGGCCGCATTCAAGCCGAACACAAAGCTCGTATTCGGCGAGACTATCGCAAATCCTGCGCTTACCGTTCTTGACATTGAGCGTTTTGCAAAGGCGGCTCACGCTCACGGTGTTCCGCTCATCATTGACAACACCTTTGCAACCCCGATAAACTGCCGTCCGTTCGAATGGGGCGCAGATATTGTAACTCACTCAACAACAAAGTATATGGACGGTCACGGAGCCGGCGTCGGCGGCTGTATAGTTGATTCGGGTAATTTTGATTGGGCGGCTCATGCCGATAAGTTCCCTGGCCTCTGCACTCCCGACGACAGCTATCACGGAGTTGTTTATTCCGAGCGTTTCGGTCAGGGCGGAGCTTTCATCACAAAGGCTACCGT
>JAXJRE010000089.1:0-7396 GCA_036310785.1 Acutalibacteraceae bacterium | reverse complement strand
GTTCTGTGTGAGAGTACCTGTCTTGTCGGAGCAGATAATCTGAGCGCATCCGAGGGTTTCAACCGCCGTGAGCTTTCTGATGACCGCATTTTTCTTCGACATATTAGTAACGCCGATCGAAAGAACGATCGTAACAACTGCGGCAAGTCCTTCGGGTATAGCCGCAACCGCAAGGCTGACGGCAACCATAAATACATTAAGTACGCTGTTAAAAATTGCTGTTGAATCGCCCGAGGTGAAGATATCACGCTGCATAAACAGGGTGAAAGCGAAAATGAATACGCAGATGCCGAGAACGAGGAAGGTAAGCACCTTTGAAAGCTGAGAGAGCTTCTTCTGGAGCGGCGTCTGACCGTCCTCCGCCTGAGTGATAGCGTCGGCGATCTTGCCCATTTCGGTGCCCATACCGGTTGCCGTTACAACGGCTTTACCTCTGCCGTAAACAACGGAGCTTCCCATATAAGCCATGTTTTTTCTGTCGCCGAGCGGAATGTCGTTTCCGTTTTCAACTCCGAGAGCGGCGATCATCTTGCTGACGGGAACACTTTCTCCCGTGAGAGCCGCCTCCTCGATCTTGAGGCTTGCGCTCTCAAAAATTCGGCAGTCGGCAGGAACTGCGTCGCCCGCTTCAAGAACGATAACGTCGCCGACGGTGAGATCCTCGCTCTTAACCGTCATAATTCTGCCGTCTCTAATGACCTTTGAGGTCGCCGCACTCATTTCCTGCAGGGCTTCGATGGCTTTTTCCGCCTTGCTCTCCTGCAAAACGCCGAGAACAGCATTGATGAGAACAACAACGAGAATGATTACCGTATCAGTCGGGAATGCGGTTGCGCCTGTCGTTTTACTCTCATAAACCGTGGACACCGCTGAGATAACAGCCGCCACAATGAGAATAATAATCATCGGATCGGAAAGCTGTTCAAAAAATCTTTTTATAAGAGATTTTGATTTTGCCTGTGCAAGCTTGTTTTTTCCGTTCTTTTCAAGTCTGCTCTTGGCTTCGGACTCCGAAAGTCCCTGCTCGGAGCTGCCTGTTTTTGAAAAAACCTCGCTCACATCTTCAAGATAGAATTTCAAAAGATGACCTCCTTTGTAAAATAAAAAAACCTTTGACAGACTGATGTCCGCCAAAGGTCTTGCTTCAAATACGAATGATCGCATAGGTCTGCTGCCAGCTGAAAGCGGCTGAATATCTTGAGCCGTTGCAGCGGCTGGTGACAGCAGATGGGAAAATCCCATAGCTACTCCCCAATGGGTTGTAAGATAATAATATCATAACAAAGAATTTTGTCAAGCAAATTTTATTATTATATATACATTTTTAAGATAAAGTATAACCGCCTGTTTCGGAACGGTTTACACTCCGAGACCTCTGCCCTTGACTCCCGTAATATCTTTTACCACCTCGCCGGCAATTATGAGTCCGACCACCGAGGGTACAAAAGCCGTGCTTCCGGGAACCTGTCTGCGCTGAGTGCATTTCCTTGCCGTTCCGGGAGGACAAATACAATGCTGACGGTAGCTTATCGCCATATCGTCAATCGGTGTTATCGGCAGCTCCTTTGAATAAACCACCTTGAGCTTTTTAATCTTTCTTTTTTTTAGCTCGGTACGCATTACCTTTGCAAGCGGACAGACCGAGGTCTTGAAAATATCCGTCACTTCAAAGGCGGTTGGATCAACCTTGTTTCCCGCTCCCATCGAGGATATTATCGGGGTTTTCGCCCTGTTTGCATTCTCGACCAGGGCAAGCTTTCCCGTCACGGTATCAATCGCATCTACGATATAATCGTACTGCGAAAAATCAAACTGATCCGCAGTATCGGGGGTATAAAAAATCTGATGCTTATTCACGACGGCGTCGGGATTTATCTCCGCTATCCTTTCGGCGGCAACATCGACCTTGTACCGGCCGACCGTTTTCCTTGTCGCATATATCTGACGGTTGATATTTGTAAGGCAGACCTTATCGTCATCAATAAGATCGAGAGTACCCACTCCCGACCGTGCAAGAGCCTCTGCGGTATATCCGCCGACTCCGCCTATTCCGAAAATCGCAACACGGGAGTTTTGCAGTTTTTCCATGGCTTCTTTGCCGTAAATAAGCTCCGTTCTTGAAAATTGATTCAGCATAGTTTCATTCCTCAAATAATTTGCTTTTTACTTCTTAACGTTTCCTATGTCGGTCACAATTCTGTATCCTGCCGACAGAACGCGTCTTTCAAGACAGCCTCGGCACTGAGCCGCTTCCTCGCCCGTACATATCTTGTTTTCATAGAGAGCATAAAGCTTACGCACTCCGACAGGCGATAAATTCGGCATAACGACATTTGCGCCTGCTTTCAGTCCCAGCTCACGTCCCTGCGGATGAATTGTACCGAGAGCCGTTGTTGACGGAATGAGCGCATAGGGAAACATCAGCCTGAGTATCGAGATCAATCGCAAGGTCGTGTTCAGATCGCCGCTTTTAAACTCGGCGAACGGTGTTTCGGCATGAGTTATATACGGTCCTATTCCTATCATATCGGGCTGAAGCTCCTGCAAAAAGCGCAGATCGGCAACAAGATTTTCCGTCCTCTGATACGGCGAACCCACCATAAATCCCGATCCGACCTGATAGCCTATTTCTTTGAGATCGAACAGACAGCGTTTGCGGTTTTCAAGGCTCATTGAGTCGGGATGAAGCTTGCCGTAGTGAACGCTGTCGGCGGTTTCGTGCCGCAGAAGATATCGGTTTGCCCCTGCGTCGAAATATGCCTGATAGCTCTCTCTCGGCTTTTCGCCTATCGAGAGAGTTATGGCGCAGTCGGGGAAGCGTGAACGTATCTCCGAAACGATATCGCATATTTTCTCATCGGTAAAATAAGGATCCTCGCCGCCCTGCATAACAAAGGTGCGAAATCCGAGACGGTAACCCTCGTCACAGCAGGCAAGTATCTCCTCCTTGGTAAGACGGTATCGCTCGGCACAGCGGTTATCACGTCTTATTCCACAGTAATAGCAGTTGTTGCGGCAGTAATTTGTAAACTCTATCAAACCTCTGATATATACCTCGTCGCCGTAGTTTTCCCTGCGCCTGACGTCGGCGGCATGGGCGAGAGGCTCGTTGAAGCGGTCGTTTTCAATCAGTTCCCTGAGCTCGTCATCGGAAACATCACCGAGATCAAAAAGTTTTTTTGTGATATCACAGCCGTTCATACCGTCACCTCCTTATACCTATTAAAATGATAGACTTTTTATATTATACAAAAATGTGAGCTAAAAGTCAACAATTACATCCCCATAGTTATTTTATATGCAAATATTATTAAATCGTCTTATTTTCCTTGAAATATTTTTCTTTATGGGTTATACTCTACTTTAAGGGAATCGAAAGGAGAAACAATGCATTACATCATAATGGATCTTGAATGGAACAATGCCTATGTTTCAAAGACCAAAAGCTTCATGAACGAGATTATCGAAGTCGGTGCAGTCAAGCTCGATGAAAAGCTTGAAAACATCGGCGAATTTTCCTGTTTTATAAAATCAAGGATAGGAAAAAAGATCAGAAGCAATATAAGAAAGCTCACGCACATCACCAACGACGATATGCGAAGCGGAGAGCCTTTTGAAACGGTAATGCAGAAGCTTGAAGATTGGATCGGCAACGATGACAGCGTTATCCTCACCTGGGGCAACAGCGATATCCGTGTCATCATCGAAAACTTCCGTCTTCTTACAGACCGTCAGACCGTTCCCTTTCTGAAAAACTATACCGATGTTCAGCGTTATTTTCAGATAAAAAAAGGAATCCCCGTTGACAAACAGCTTGGACTTTTCAATGCGGCGGCGGAAATCGGAATGGATCCCGATGAATTTTCCCATCACAGGGCACTCGACGACAGCCTGATTACAGCCGAATGTTTCAGAAATGTTTTCTCCGAGGATTTTTCCGATTATATTCTGCGCTGTGACGACGCATTTTATGAGAAACTCTTTTTCAAGCCCTATCCGATCAGCAACATCAACAGTCCTCTCGTTGACAAAAGCCTACTCAGCTATTCCTGCGAGGACTGCGGAGTAAAGGGCACCCAGCTCGCAAACTGGCGGTATTCAAATCAATATTTCCGAGCAACCTATGTCTGCCCTCAGTGCAAGAAAAAGGTTCGGGTGGCTGTCAGATTTAAAAAATATTTTGACCGCCTTGACACAAGAAAAACAGTTACTCCCGTTATTGAGAAAGAACAGCCCGTGCTTATACAAAATGGCCTTGAATGATTTATTCGGGGCCTTGTTTTTTGTGTAAACCGTAAAATATGAACAAAATTTTAATAACCGATTGACAAACCCCCTATTTCGTTATAGAATAAATCGAACTCTTTAAGAGCGGTACAGTGATGCCGACAAGAATTTTACATGAAGCAGAACTCAGTCTGCATATATTCTTATGTAATTTTGTGTCTTGCCGCACTGTGCGACAGGGCATTTTCTTTTTTCGGAGGTTCAGCATGAACAAAAAGATCATGGACGAAGCGGCTCTCAGACGTGCCGTGATGAGGATCTCGCACGAAATTATCGAAAAGAACAAGGGAACGGAAAATATCGTGCTTGTCGGGATCAAGCGCAGGGGTATTTACCTCGGCAGGATGATCCGTGACAACATTTTGAAAATCGAGGGGATTGAAATTCCCTTTCAGACTCTTGATATCCACTTTTACCGTGACGATCTGACAATGGAATCGGACGCCCCGGTTTATAAAGAGGAGAACAACGCCTTTGAGGTCACGGGGAAGAAAATAATCCTCGTTGACGATGTTATCTACACGGGCAGAACGGTCAGAGCGGCTATCGACGCAATCTTCTCAATGGGCAGACCGTCACAGATTCAGCTTGCCGTCCTTATTGACAGAGGACACCGTGAGCTTCCGTTCAAGGCGGATTACATCGGCAAGAGCATACCGACCTCAAGAAACGAAACCGTATCGGTCAAGATTGAATGTCTCGACGGAGAAACGGGAGTTGACCTCATCACCGATTGAGTATTTAGGCGTTCACGGACGCTTTAAATAAAAGCAGCCGATCCTGTGATCGGTAGAAAAAAACGGAGGTATATCAAATGAAACTCACCTATGACATTAAAGACAAGCCGAAATTCGGCCAGTTGATCGTGTTTGCATTCCAGCAGCTTCTTGCTATCCTTGCGGCAACGATCGTTGTTCCCGTAATTGTCGGCCACGACATGAGCCAGGCTGCGGCACTCTTCGGCGCAGGCGTTGGCACAATCATCTATCTTCTTTTCACAAAGTTCAGAAGCCCCGTTTTCCTCGGTTCTTCCTTCGCTTTCCTCGGCTCAATGGCAGCGGCCTTTGCAGGCGGTGTTTCAGCCGCTAAGGGATATGCCGGTATGATCATCGGTGCGGCGCTGGCAGGCCTCGTTTACGTTGTAATTGCAATCGTTGTTAAGGTTGCAGGCGTAAAGTGGGTTGACAAGCTTATGCCGAAGCAGGTTATCGGACCGACAGTTGCAATCATCGGTCTTTCACTTGCAGGTGCGGCAATAAACGACCTTACTGCAGGTAAGGTTATGACAGAGGTTGTTTCTCAGGAAATTGTTGACGGTGCAATCGTTGACGTAACAAGCTATGTTTCCTCCGCAAATGTTCTTCTCTGCGTCCTCTGCGGTCTTATCACCTTCCTTGTTGTAACGATCTGCTCAGTTTACGGCAAAAAGACAGCAAAGCTTATTCCGTTCATCATCGGTATTCTTGCAGGCTATGCAGTTGCGGCTATTTTCACGGTAATCGGTATCAAGACAAACGATACTTCTCTCCAGATCATCAACTTTGAAGCTTTCAAGGCAATCACTCCTGCAACAATTTTTGCAGTTCCCAAGTTCACTTCTCTTGAAGCGATCAAGAACGGCGGTTTCTCCGAGCTTGACGGCTCATACATCGCATCAATCGCAATGGCATACATTCCTGTTGCTTTCGTTGTTTTTGCAGAGCACATCGCTGACCACAAGAACATTTCTTCAATCATTAACAAGGATCTCCTTGATGATCCCGGTCTCCACAGAACACTTCTCGGTGACGGCGTAGGTTCAATGGTCGGTGCTTTCTTCGGCGGATGTCCGAACACAACATACGGCGAGTCAATCGCCTGTGTTGCAATCACAGGTAACGCTTCCGTTGCAACAATCCTCACAACAGCAATTATGGCGATCGCAATTTCATTCTTTAACCCGTTCGTAATCTTCCTCGGATCAATTCCGAACTGCGTAATGGGCGGCGTTTGCATGGCTCTCTACGGCTTCATTGCTGTCAGCGGTCTCAAGATGATCAAGAATGTTGACCTTGACGACAACAGAAACCTCTTTGTTGTTTCGGCAATCCTCATCGCAGGTATCGGCGGTCTTGCTCTCACCTTCGGCAAAATCACAATCACTTCAATCGCAACCGCTCTCATCCTCGGTATCATCGTAAACCTCATCCTTTCCAAGAAAGGCAAGAAAGCATAAGCGATAATCCCAAAGCAATAATTAAGACTGCCGTCGCCGGCAGTCTTTTTTTGTGAAAAGCTTGTTGAAATAAAATCTCAAAAGTATTATAATATTTTTAAATCCGTCGGACAGAACGCAGAGAAGGTGAGCAAATGAAAACGTGTTACATAATTTCCGCAGTCGAGATGAAGAATAATTTTCCGTCACCGGATGCGGACGATCTTGTTATTGCGGCGGACGCAGGTTACCTCAATCTGCAAAAAACGGACATAAAACCCGACGTTATCATCGGCGATTTTGATTCGGCAAAGAAGCCCGAAGCCGACGCTCAGGTCGAAGCCTTTCCCGTCCTCAAGGACGATACCGACACAATGCTTGCGATCCGCTACGGCTTTCAGAGCGGATATAAGCGTTTCGAGATTTACGGCGGAATAGGCGGCGAACGCACAGACCATACAATCGCAAACATTCAATCTCTTGCCTACATTGCCGAGCACGGCGGAAGCGGCACACTCGTCGGTGAAAACGAACGCTTCACCCTGATTAAAAACTCCTCGGTTACGCTTCACTCCGAAAAAGGTAAAACACTTTCTGTTTTCGCCTACGGCGGAATTGCCGAGGGAGTGTCGATAAAGGGCGCTGTTTACGAAAGCGACGACCTTGAGCTTTCCCCATTCTTCCCTCTCGGCGTCAGCAACAAATTCAAAGGCGACTCCGCAACCGTCGGAGTAAAAAAAGGATATATACTTATCAAGTGGTAGTAAATTCATATAACCCTTTAAGGCTTCTCCGGATCAAACGTTAGGTTTTATACATCAAACTTCAGACGATATAGTTTTAAACTTTATGAAAATATTCAAGGCTTCCCCTTGAGGGGAAGCTCCGCCGAAGGCGGTGATGAGGTGGATAAAG
>JAXJRE010000088.1:0-5315 GCA_036310785.1 Acutalibacteraceae bacterium | reverse complement strand
TTATGTTGTTTAACACGGTATCAAGCTTTCTGCCCTGACTACGGGAAGTTAGTTTTCGCAGTTTGTCTTTGGCTTTCTTCTTCGACTTTGCGTGAACTCGGATATATGCACCCTTTCTGACGTTTTGTCTGACGACTTTTCTTCAGTATTTTCTGTATTACCGGTCGGAGTATTTGTTGTACTTTCGCCGGAAGTGCTTCCGCCGGAATTATTTCCGCTTGAATAGCTACCGTAATTATCGCGAACGACGGTATGCTCACGGTCGCTCAACGTGGTTTCGGCTTCCGAGCTTGTAGTTTCCTTTTCCCAGACGCTTCCCTTGTGATTTATTGTTGTGATCTGTTTGACCGTTTCATGTGAATATGATTCCCCTTTACCGTCTGTCTCCGGTTTTTCAAAGCATAAATTACCTGTTGCGGCAAAAACAACATACGAAGCAAGTATTATTACGGAAACAACCGCAAGCACATACATAAAAGGCGGCATTTTCTTTTTGCCGATAACACTTTCATCATAAAAGGAGCTGTCTCTTTCGGGATCTATACTAATCTGTTCATATTTTTTGTTCATCATAGAAATTCTCCTGTCGGCATCAGCTTTTAGAAATATTTTTCCGATAACTTCAGCACATTTTCTTTTGTCTGATTCAGATTTTTATTTGACTTCGCAACAGTGTTTATGAACTCCGCTTCAAAGTCCGAAGCCTCTCCGCGGTTGCGGTAATCAACAGAAAAGCTGCCCGGGCTCTTGCGGTATTTTTCAAAAACTCCCCCATAGGTTTCGGCCTGACTTTTCAATATCTTCTTATTGCCGGATATCGAATTGCGTGAAAGTGAAAGGTTTGCCTGACACTCGTCACCCGAAAGATATCTCAAAAACAACACCGCCGCACTTTTTTGACTTTCGCTTACGGCGTCGGATACGCACCATTCGTCAACGAAAACTCCGTATCCTATTCCTTCGCCGCCCGGGAAATCAACAGTCTGATATGTAAGGCATATATCCGAGCTCTCTATATCATTTTTATTTTTCAACGATCCGATAAAATACGAGGATTGCTTATTCAAAAAATTTGTTTTAAAGGCATTGTCGCTTTGCTGCTTCCCGTTATCGAGTGTTCTCATCAACACCTCGCAGGCGGTCTCCGCATTTGCTCCACTGTCAATCAGCGAACGGTAAAGCGCAGAATATCCGCCCTTTGAAACACATAAAAGCTCTGTACTCGGAGTGTTTGAAAGGTAATCCGGCCACGACTCTATAACCTGCAAAGACTTGCTTTTTTGAGTTTTGTTGGCATATAGTTCATAAACGTTTATGCCCAGCGGCAGGCTGTCGGATTCGGTTATCTGATCATAGAACAAATAGGCGTCCTTTATGTCTTCATATAAAGCACTCAGATCATATTTACGAACGGTAATGTCCGAAGAAACGTCATTTCTGAAAACACAAGCCGCTCTTGAGCCGTCCGAGGCTTCGTTCACCGCCTGTGCATACTTGTCTGCGCTTACAAATTCATATGCGACCTTCAAATTTTTTTCATAGTATTTTTTTGAATAGTCCGAAAAATCTTCGGCAATTTTCAGATATTTCTCTTTCGTTTCGTCAAGCGAATCCCCATAAGGAATATAAACAGTTATTGTTTCGCTGTCTTCGATTATTTTTTTCATAGCGCCGAAAAGCTTGTCGCTCTGAGTAGCGGTAAGTATTACGGCAACAGCAACAACAACTGCGATTAACGAGCTGACGGCAGCAAGAACTTTCCTGATAAATCTTCTGTGTTCCTCGACCTCGGGATAATCACATCCGCTATTTGTACGCATCAACGCTTCTGCAAAATTCTCGGCCGTTTGAAAACGGTATTCATTTTTATATGCCATAGCTTTCATTATGGCAATATCAATGTTTTCGGGAACACCGGAGATCAATTTAGAAGGATATACAAGCGGATCATCCCTCTGCCTGTCCAAGGAATTAACAGGGGTAACACCGGTTATTGCACGGTAAAGCGTCGCTCCGGCCGCATAGATATCTGTGTATGTACCTTGAGTTTCGCTTTTTTGATATTGTTCCGGAGGCGCATATCCCTCTGTAACAACGTTGTCCTGCCCGTCGTTATCAATATCGTCGCCGAGATATTTTGCGGCTCCGAAATCAATAATCTTTATCTTATTATCTACGGTAATAAAAATATTTTTCGGATTGATATCCCTGTGGATTATTCCTCCGTTGTGTAAAACACTCAAGCCCTGTAAAACATGCCGCATTATTTCAACAGCTTCATCAACAGGTATTTTCCCTCCGCAGCTTTTTATGTATTGGTCAAGTGAAATACCGTCAAGATATTCCATAATAATATAAGCTGTCCGATTCTCCGTAAAGAATCCGAGGATATCAACAATATCAGGGCATTTCCCGAACGAAGCCATCTTCCTCGCTTCATCCTCGAAACGGTTTAACCCTTTTTTGAATTCGGTTTCCCTGTCGCCCGAAAACACCGTGACCGTTTTCTCTCCGGGCAATCTGCAAACCAGGGTTACCGGAAAAAACTCTTTAATTGCAACCACGATGCCGAGCGTGAGATCGAACGCCTTGTAGATAACTCCGAAGCCGCCGAACCCCAAAGTCTGTCCGATAAGATACCTGTTTTGCAAAACTGTTCCCGGCAACAAATGATATGCCTCTGAGGATACTTCTGCTCCTGCCTTTCCGCAATGCGGGCATATTTTATTGTTGCCTTTCAGCTTAAAACAATTTGTACAGACTAATGAGGTGTTCATTTGTGCTCCTTCTTATCTATGCGCACTTAATTATCGGAGATTGAAAACATTATCACCGCTGCCGAGATACACCGTTGTTCCTCTCGGTAAAAAGGCGGAGTTATCTTTCTCTATTTTTTTGCCGTTTTTCAACTTGACTCCGTTCACGGAACACGCCTTAACGAAAAACTGATTGCGCTGTTCGTCAAACGATATCTCACAATGACGTCTGCCGATATACAGGTCATTTTCGTCAAGAACAATATTGCACTGCTTTGAATCACGTCCGAGAACAAGGGTTTCAGCTTCGCCGACAGGGAAAGTCATTCCTTCATACATTCCTTTTTCACAGACGATATAACCGACTGTTTTTCTGAAATCCGATTCAGGTTGCGTAACGGCTTTTCCTCTTACACTCACGGTCGGTTCGTCCTCTTCGGCGTAACCGTTCCGAGCCGTTCCCGGTTCCGTGTCGTCCCCGTAGTAGTATATTCCTCTTGTCGGGCCGTCTGGCGGTGCATAACCGATTTCCCCATTCATCGGATAATCACCGTTATTCACCGGATAATCGCCGTTATTATAATAATTTCCCGCCCCATAGTCATTCGCCGCTGTATCGTAATACTGCGGATCAAGCTGTCCGTTCATATAGTAGTTTCCGTCTGTGCGATCCGGGACGATCAATGCGATCGCCGCTATCAGACACAATGAAAACAGAATAAAATTTATGTATGACGCAATGTCAAAAGAAAATAACTCGTCAAGCGAAACGCTTATCAAAAACGTCTCTATTTTTGTTTTAGCCAGCAGTATTCTCAAAGCAATATCCGCAACCATTCCGTATCCGGCGGTACAGCACAATATTACGCCGGACGGCTTCGGCTTTAAAACAAAAACCAAGATTGCACTTGCTATTGATAAGACAAAAGGTATTTCGAAAAGAAAGACCGCCAATACGATATAGCCCGTTACCTCGTCAAATTCCTCCCTGAGATTCAAAAGCATCTTCAGAACATTCATCGGAGAAAAATTGACATACTCGCTGTATTCGTTGCCCAAAAACAGTTCCAAAAAGCTCTGTACCGTATCGCCCGAGGAGCCTATCTCTATTTTAACAAACGGAAAGAAATAGCAAATTGCGCTCGCCACAAATCCGATTGCACTCAATACCTTAATTGTAATTTTTTCATTTCTCATCACTTACAGTCCCCCTTGAGTCAAAACCATTATTCCGTTTTTTCATCCTTTTTCTCTACGCTCTTCCATGTAAACTTGTCCGAGCAGAACGGTATAAACATAAGCTTTGTTGCACCGATTTTGAGAAGATCATAGGGGTGAAGAGTTTCCACCACGGCGGTCACAACAACCAAGCCGACCACAACGAAAAAAACGACCACAACATCTTCAACGGGAACGCTGAACGGTACTGTTGTGAACAGCGCAAACGGTGCGGCAATCAGCAATGCAAACATAAAGATTTACAAAGCAAACTCATCTTCAATGGTAACTTCCGTAAAGACTAACGGCTCGGGTAATTACAGCGTTAAGCTTGCGGCAGGAAAATACGTCCTGAAGATTACAAGCAGCGGCTTTGAAGAGCTGAATATGAGCGTAACCGTTACAGCAGGAAGCACAGTCAGCGCCCCGAAGGCTAAGATGGTTAAAAAGGCTGCGACAAACTGCGTCGTTTCCGGAACAATTACAAACGCATTGGACGGAAGAGGAGTGCCCGGCGCAACAATTAAGGTCCGCACGGGAATCAACAACAAGAGCGGAAGCTACGCGAGCGGATCGACGACCACCAATTCATCGGGAAACTATTCATTGACGCTTAAAACCGGTACATATACTTTGGAAGTCAACGCAGAAGGATATGTAAAGGGATATATCAATGTCTCGGCATCCGGCTCAACCTGTAAGAACCAGAACACATCAATCACACCGGTAGTTGAAAGCGGTAAAATCAGAATAGTTCTTACGTGGGGAGAACAACCTCGAGATCTGGATTCTCATCTTAAATTTAATATCGACGGAACTACAGGATCTGTTTCATATGGCAACAAGAAATACTACCGTGACGGTGTTGAATTTGTTCAGTTGGATCACGATGACACGAGCAGCTACGGACCGGAAACTATCACAATCAATGATCCGGATGCAACCGAGTATGTTTACTATGTCTATAATTTTTCGGGAGAAAGCAGCCTTGGTTTCCTTAATTGATTTAAACTTAAAAAGGGAGTTGCTGCTAAGTGCGGCAACTCCTTAGTTTATTTATCCAAAAATTTAATATATAGCCTGATTTCCCGAAAAAATTCCTGCCGCTTTGTTTTGGCGGCAGGAGTAACACAATGCAGTTTTGAATAAGTGATATCAGTTGTTTTCTTCAAGCTCTTTGACGATTTTTTTACTGCAGGCGACAAATTTCTGGACTATTATCGGCATTGTGTCTTTTGATTTGACGATTATGCCGAGGTCACGGTGCTCATCGGGGTAAAGGGGACGGGTGATCACATTGCCCTTCACTCCGTCAAGGATCAGCTTGGGCAGAATACTGTA
>JAXJRE010000087.1:0-9593 GCA_036310785.1 Acutalibacteraceae bacterium | reverse complement strand
GCCTTGAGCATTTCGGCAGAAACCTCGCCTGTGAATGCGCCGCTTGCCGCCCAATGGCAGTTCTCAGCGCCGATTTTGATGTTTGAGCCCTTTGCAGCCTCAAGAGCGGCAAAAAGGTCAACATAGGGAACGCAACAAACAACATCGCAGTCTGCGTCTGCAACGAGAGGCTTGATCTCGTTGATGAGAGCTGTTGTCTCTGCGGGAGTTTTATTCATTTTCCAGTTACCTGCGATAACTGCTTTACGAAGTGATTTGTTCATTTTAACTGCCTCCGATTATTTATCGTTAAGAGCTTCGATTCCGGGAAGCTTCTTGCCCTCAAGGAACTCAAGAGAAGCGCCGCCGCCTGTTGAGATATGAGACATCTTGTCAGCGAAGCCGAGCTTCTGAACAGCTGCAGCCGAATCGCCGCCGCCGATGATGGAGATTGCGCCCGACTCTGCAACTGCTGTTGCAACTGCGATTGTACCTGCGGCAAAGTTATCCCACTCGGAAACGCCCATAGGTCCGTTCCAGATTACTGTTCCACTGCCCTTGATAGCGTCTGCGAAAAGCTCCTGTGTTTTCGGTCCGATGTCAAGTCCCATCCAGCCGTCGGGAATGATATCGGAGTCGATTACCATAGCCTCTGTGTCGGGCTTGTACTCTTTACCTACTTTATTGTCAACGGGGATAAGGAACTTAACGCCCTTTTCCTTAGCTGTGTTCATCATATTCTTAGCGTCTTCAATTCTGTCTTCCTCAAGAAGAGAATTGCCGATGCTGTAGCCGAGAGCCTTCATAAAGGTATATGCCATACCGCCGCCGACGATGATCGTGTCGCACTTGTCAAGGAGATTTGTGATAACACCGATCTTGTCGGAAACCTTAGCACCACCGAGGATAGCAACAAGGGGACGCTTCGGGTTTGCGAGTGCGCCGCCGATGAACTCAATCTCTTTCTGAATGAGGTAACCGCAGGCTGCCGGAAGATAATCGGCAACGCCTGTTGTTGAGCTGTGAGCTCTGTGAGCAGAGCCGAATGCGTCGTTTACATAGAGGTCTGCAAGATCAGCGAGCTTCTTAGAGAACTCGGGATCGTTCTTTGTCTCTTCCTTATGGAAACGAACGTTTTCAAGAAGCATTACATCGCCGTCGTTAAGAGAAGCGGCGAGGGACTGTGCGCTTTCGCCTACAACGTCCTCTGCCATTTTAACTTCCTTGCCGAGAAGCTCGGAAAGACGTGCGGCAACGGGAGCAAGTGAAAATTCGGGATTGAACTCACCCTTAGGTCTGCCGAGGTGAGAGCAAAGGATAACCTTTGCATTGTGGTCGATAAGATACTTAATGGTGGGGAGAGAAGCAACAATACGCTTGTCGCTTGTGATAACTCCGTCCTTGAGAGGAACATTGAAGTCGCAGCGTACAAGAACCTTCTTGCCGTTTACGTCAAGATCCTCAACGGTCTTTTTGTTAAGAGCTTCCATTATTGATCTTCCTTTCAGAATAATTTATTTATTTTTTATCCGTCCTATTCTATAACAAATTGAGAAATTTTTCAAGACTTAATAGCCAAAAAATTAACAATATATCAGTATAACCATAAAATTAGCGGATTTTCGGATTTTATTCACCATTTTGTTCAAAGAAAGTATAATCTATTTCAAGTTTATCTTAAAATAGCAAAAACAATGTTGACAAAGAATTAACATAAAGGTATAATATTTCAGTAAATAATTTGTTCTATCGGAGGTTTTATTATGGGTAGAGTGTATAATTTTTCAGCAGGTCCGTCCATGCTTCCCGAGTCGGTTCTGAACAAGGCCGCCGCAGAGATGCTTGACTACGGCGGAACAGGCACTTCCGTTATGGAGATGTCCCACCGTTCAAAGGCTTTTCAGGGTATCATTGACTCGGCAGAGGCTCTTGTAAGAGAGATCTACAAGGTTCCCGACAACTACAAGGTGCTTTTCCTTCAGGGCGGCGCTTCAACTCAGTTTGCGGCTATTCCGCTCAACTTTATGAACGGAACAGGCAAGGCAGATTACATCATCACAGGCCGTTGGGCAAATCAGGCTTTCAAAGAGGCTAAGAAGTACGGCGATGTTGTTGCGGTGGCTTCGTCTGAGGATAAGACCTACACATATATCCCCAAGACAACCCGTGAGAGCTTCCGTCCTGATGCAGACTATGTATATTATTGTATGAACAACACGATCTACGGAACAACCTTTAAGTATATCCCCGACACGGGAGATACTCCGCTTATTGCAGATGTTTCGTCCTGCTTCTTCTCGGAGCCGCTCGACATTTCCAAATTTGCTGTGGTTTACGGCGGCGCACAGAAGAACGTTGCTCCCGCAGGTCTTGTTATCGCTATTATCCGTGAGGATATGCTCGGCAACGCCCGTGACTACACACCGACAATGCTTGACTATAAGATCCATGCCGATCACGGCTCAATGTATAACACGCCGCCGTGCTACACTATCTATATGTGCAAGCTCGTCCTTGAGTGGATCAAGAGCATCGGCGGTCTTGACGCAATGAAGGCAAGAAACGAGGCAAAGGCAAAGATCCTCTACGATTATCTTGATTCAAGCAAGCTCTTCAAGGGTACTGTTGTCAAGGAGGATCGCTCTCTTATGAACGTTCCGTTTGTTATCGGCGACAAAGATATGGAAGCAAAGTTCATTGCCGAGGCGGCAGAAGCAGGCTTTATCAACCTCAAGGGACACAAGACTGTCGGCGGTATGAGAGCTTCTATTTACAACGCAATGCCGATCGAGGGCGTTGAAAAGCTCGTTGAGTTTATGAAGAAGTTTGAGGAAGCTAATTCATAAGCAGAATAAAACACACAGGCTGTTGTCTTAAAGTCAGATGGTACAAAACAGGCTTCCCCTCAAGGGGAAGGCTTGTGCCGCCTTTAACGAAACAGCCTTATTTTTTAAAAGGAGATAGTTTTATGTATAATATTCTCACTCTTAATAAGATTGCCGCCTGCGGTACAGACCGCTTCGACGGCAAATATATCTGCTCTGAAAGCTGTGAAAATCCGACTGCCGTAATGGTCAGATCGGCTTCGATGCACGAGACGGTATTTTCTCCCGAAACTCTTGCCATTGCCCGTGCAGGCGCAGGCACAAACAATATCCCCGTTGACAAGTGCGCCGAACAGGGTATAGTAGTTTTCAACACTCCCGGCGCAAATGCAAACGCAGTTAAGGAGCTTGTTATCTGCGGACTGCTTCTCGCTTCGAGAAAGGTTACCGCCGCATACGATTGGTGCAAGGGACTCAAGGGCGAGGGCGAGGCTGTCGGAAAGCTCGTTGAGAAAGGCAAGTCTCAGTTTGCAGGCCCCGAAATTATGGGCAAAACGCTCGGTGTTATCGGTCTCGGTGCAATCGGCTTCAAGGTCGCTCAGGCGGCAGAGGCTCTCGGTATGAAGATCGTCGGCTACGATCCCTTCCTTTCAGAGGGTGTAAAATCTGCTCTTTCCGCCGAAACAGAGGTCGTTGAGGACATCAACGATATTTTCAGAAAGAGCGACTATATCACAATCCACGTTCCTCTCAACGACGGCACAAAGGACACCGTCAATAAGGACACTCTTGCACTTTGCAAGGACGGAGTAAGAATACTCAACTTTGCAAGAGGCGGACTTGTAAACAACGCGGACATCATCGCCGCACTTGAAAGCGGAAAAGCCGCCGCTTACGTTACGGACTTCCCGTCAGACGATGTGATCGGCGTTGACGGAATAATTGCAATTCCTCACCTCGGAGCTTCAACTCCCGAAAGCGAGGACAACTGTGCAGTGATGGCGGCAGACGAGCTTATCGCATATATCGAAAAGGGTGAGATCGTCAACTCTGTAAATATGCCGAGAATGCCGCTCGATAAGGTTGACTGCGCAAGAACCTGCGTTATTCACAAGGCGGAGGCCGCAGAAGCTATTAAAGCCGTTCTCGGCGCAGACGCTAAGAGCGCAGTCAGGGGAGCATACGGATATTCGGTCGCCGACGCTGAGGCAGACGTTGCCGCACTTGAAGCGATTGACGGCGTTATCAGAGTAAGAGTAATTAAATAAGTAAAAAAATAACTGTCGCTTGAGACCAGAAATACCTTGCTCTTAATGCGACAGTTTTTTTGCTTGCTTATTGATTTTTTCTGTGATATTATACTCACATACCATAAAA
Organism: Acutalibacteraceae bacterium; assembly: GCA_036310785.1. GTDB lineage: Bacteria > Bacillota > Clostridia > Oscillospirales > Acutalibacteraceae > CAG-488. The sequence goes on along the minus strand of JAXJRE010000087.1, from coordinate 5,412 downwards.
GGAGTGTTGAAAATGGACGAATATAACAATCTTTCACTCGACACCTTGTGTGCGGCGATCTGCGACGTTATGGGCATTGAGCCGCCGAACGAAGCGGCTCAGCCTGCAAAAGCTTTAACGGACTATGCCGAGAAAAAGCTGAATGGACGCAAGGCGGACAGAGTGTTTATGTATAATCCCGATGCGATCGCACAGTGGATTGAGGACAAATATCCCGAATTTATCGAGGAAACCGTTGAGCGCACCGAGCTTGAAATTCCGTTTCGCACGGTTATGCCGTCGGTAACACCCGTGTGCTTTGCCACTATGTATTCGGGCGCACAGCCTGAGGTTCACGGTATTCAGTCCTACAGAAAGCCCGTCCTGACGGTTGACACGATCTTTGACGCACTTATCCGTGCAGGAAAAAAGGTTGCGATCGTCGGAGACGATACCTGCAGTATCGGAAAGATTTTCCTTGAGAGGGATATGGACTATTTTATTTACGAGACCGAGCCGGAGATAAACGCAAAGGCGGCTCAGCTCATAATTGAGGATAAGTACGATTTCATCGTTGTCTACAACGGCAACTATGATTCCGTTATGCACAAGAACGGTCCCGAAGCTCCGATTTCTCTCGGTCAGCTTTGCACAAATTCAGCGGCTTTCTCGCAGTTCTATGAGCTTATAAAGACGAACTGGAAGAATCACGACACCTTGCTCGGCTTTGCCATGGATCACGGCTGTCACGAGATTGACGGCGGCTGCGGATCACACGGACTTGATATGACCGAGGATCTCAACATCAGACATCATTATGTCTGTCTGCCGAGCGAAAGCTGATCACATTTCGGGTTCGGGCAGCTTGTCCGTATTCCAGCAATAGCTTACCTTTTTACCGCCGATCAGCCATTGCGACGGTGTGGAATTCCACATCCAGTCGAGTGGCTCGGCGGTTGTTTTTTGCTCCGAGGCGATGCGGTAGAGCTTCTTCAGCTCTGCCTCCTGTTTCTCGCTCAAAGCTCCGTCGGGGCAGGAGAGGAACATCGGTGTTCCGCTTTTGGCAAGCAGGTCGATCCATTGTCTGTTAAGCTCCCACGGAATGTTGTCGCCGAGTATGCCTGCACAGTCGGCGTCAATATCGTAAAAGGCCTTTTGCTGAGGCAGACGGAAAGCGAGGGTGTTCACACCCATTTTTCTCGTTCTGTCCCAGTCTGTGCCGCTTGTGTCATCACCTATGCGCTGTAAATGCACAAGTCCTGCCGCAAGGTGGGAAACCGTGTTACAGCCGATTATCACCGTATCTCCTGCGGCGTTGAGTATAGTTCTGTAAAGCTTCAGCACAATCTCGGCATTTGTAATTGTGTTGTCACGAAAACGCAGATCACGCTTTTTTGTGATTGAGCCGTTAAGCTCCTTGCCCCAGCTTTCAAAAATATCGTTGGTGGAAAAGTCGTGCTTGATTAGCTCAAAGCCCCAGTTCCTGATCCTTTTTACCGTGTTTTCGATGTATTCGAGTACCTCGGGAACGGTGGGATCAAGCAGGTATTTGCTCTTGTCACGGTAATATCCGTCGGGCAGAGCCATATTCCTGTCGTGAAGGAAACGCACCCAGATTCCCGGTCTTGCTCCTGCGGCTTTGATTTCTTCGGCAAGAGCTTTCATATCGCCGAATTTTTCGTTCGGCTGCCACGGACCGGCACAGGAATTGATCTGCCAGCAGTCGTCGATCACCATATACGGCCTGTTTTCAAGTCCCTCGGAGAGCCTGACCTGAAGCCTTGTGTCGCCGAGAATTTCTTCACGGCTCGATTTGCCGTAGGCATAGTACCAGTTGTTTCCGCCGTAAACGGGGTGAGGCGGACAAAGGGGAGAGGCGCACATTCTGCGGCAGAAATCGGAGAGAGCGGAAAACTCCGACATTCCTTCATAGCTTTCGCAGACAAACGAGCAGGTCAAAAGCTTCCTGCCGCCGAGCCGAACTCCGAACGAGCCGTTGCGGACATCTATCCATGCGGTTATTCCGTTGTCGTCAAATTCAAAGCTGACAAAACTGTTACAGCCTGTTTCAACGCCGTAGCCTGTGTGCATTTTGCCGTCAGATATCATAAAATACCACGGCATAAAGCGGTTTTCTTCAATTCCTCTCCAGGCGAGATTGCCGTAGGAGCGTTCCCAGTCGTCGCCGAGGACGGAAACACGGCTGTCTGTTGAGCCGTTCCACCTGAGAACGACGAATTTCGGCAGGGACTTTTCTGCGGTTATGTAAACATCAAGCCGATTATCTTTTTCAATAAATTCAAGCTCAGCGTCATGCTGTTCGGTTTCGTAAATTATTTCCGATTTATCGGGTTTTCTGAGAATGTCTGTCATAGCTTTCACACCTTATTTATACATTTTTCCGACGATGCCGACCGCCGTTTTGTGAGGAAAGAGCCTTGAGATGAAAACAAGAGCCTTATATTTTATTCCGACCGTATAAAGCGGAGCAATTCGTTTCTTTTCGGCGAGCTTTACAACGAGCTTTGCGACCGAATCGGGAGTCATACCGTTCTTTTCGTCCCTTTCCATGGCAGAAACCGCATTGCCGATAACTCCCGAATAAACATCGTCGCCGGCATTTGTCTTGCTTCTTGCGGCTGTGAAGCCTGTTGAAATATCGCCGGGCATAACCGAGGTGACATCAATTCCGAACGGCTTGACCTCGTTTGACAGAGCGTCAACAAAAGCGTTGATTGCCGACTTAGACGCTGAATAATAGGCTTGAAATGGAATGGAATAAACTGCGGCAACGGAGCTTATGCAGATTATTCTGCCGCTTTTTTGTTTTCTCATCTGCGGCAGAACAGCCTTTACCGTGTTTATCGTCCCGAAGAGGTTGACCTCAAACTGCCGCTTCATCTCGTTTTCTTCGATGAACTCAACCGCGCCCGAAACTCCCATTCCTGCCGAAGTGACAAGAAGATCAATCCGTCCGCTTTCTTCAATTACCTGTTTGACGGCTGTGCGGATCGTTTCGCTGTCGGAAACGTCGGCAAAGATAAATCTGCTTTTTTCTTCGGCGGCATGGTGACGGCTGAGATTGTAAACCGTATAGCCTTTATTCCTGAGCATTTCAGCTGTGGCAAGACCTATTCCCGATCCTGCGCCCGTAATAACGGCAACTTTGTTCTGACTCACTTTTATTACCTCGGTTCGTGCAATTTTTTTAATTCTATCACATATAAAAGCGGTTGTCAATCGGTCTTTTATACCGGAAAAATACTGCGTCTTTTATACTGGAAAAAGAACGGCGGCTGTGATATAATAAACCAAACATCTGAAAAGAAGGAATTCCGTGCAAACCGTTGACGAAGCTCTTGCAAAACTGCACAGGTCTAAATTCCGTTCGGGCTTTCACCTGTCGGAAAAGGACATTGAATATGTTGACGAAAAGGGACTTGACCTGATCCGTTCCCATGCCGCCGATTTTGTTTCAAAAAGGCTTGCTCCTGCGGTTATACCGAATGACGGCAAGCAAACTCCGATGAGGGGGCATCCCGTTTTTGTCGCCCAGCACGCCTGTGCCTGTTGTTGTAGGGGCTGTCTTAACAAATGGTACAGAGTTCCGCAGGGCAGAGCCTTGACGGAAAACGAACAGGACCGGATAGTCAGGCTTCTTATGACATGGATAGAGAAGGAATACTACGGTAAAAGAACCGGACAAAAATGACCGTTGGAACGGAATACTGATTTGAAAAACGAAAAGCCGTTTTGATTTGACGAAATGCAACGTCATTTTCAAAACGGCTTTATTTTTTTTGATTTAATATCCGCTGTTGTCGTAAAGATAACCTTTCGGCTCAAAGTAATCGACCGACGTTTTTCCGTCCTCAACGGTGAAAACATAGGTGCAGTCGCCCGCAAAGTACATATTTTCCGCACCGAAAAGAGAGGTGAGATACCGTGTGTTATCCTTTTCCCTGGACATTGCGATGTAGCGGCACTGCGGAATAAGGAGCTTTTCGGCTTTGACATTTCCGTAAATGTTCCTGTCGTCGTTTATCATGTGGTGAGCGCATTGCAGATATTTGCAGGACATCGAATTTCTGCCGTAAAGAGCGAGCAGAGCCTCTCCGTTTGCGTCCTCTGCATCGCCGAGGAACATAACAGAGCAATCGTCAAAAATGATCTGGAAGACCGTCGTAGTCTCGTTAACGCTTCGGTAAGTCTTGCCGTCTGCCGCACGGTAGGAACGGGGGAGAATATCCTCATGGGTTGCAAGCACCTCAAGTCTTGCGTCGGGGAAGCGTACAGTCTGACCGGTGTGCATTTTAAGAAACCTTGCGTTGGGCGCATATTCCTTTAATCTCTCACGCAGAATATCGGCGCAGTACACCTCCTGAGCATTTTCAAAAAGCGTTTTTGACGGGAAGTTGAACATGACGCGCTCAACCTCAAGAACATCCTTTTCACGCTTGAGGAGCTTGATGAAAAAGTCCATATGATCGTCATGATTGTGGGTGCATATGTATGCGGAAACTCTGATTTTTTCGCCCTTTTGAGTCTGCGTCAGATCTTCAAGACGGCGCATAAATTCATCACAGGCTTCCTCGGTGGACTGTTCAATCTCTCCGCCGTCAATGATAATGACCGAATTGTCACGCAGTCTCAATACATACGACATTCCGCAGTCACAGCTTGTAAAGCGGAGCATCTTGCCGTACCTGAGCGAAAACTGCATAAGAGCAGTATTGCCCCTTACATCGTCGGCATTGTCGTCCATTTCCGAAAGCGGAGAGCTTGCGTTGTCGATTATAACACGGGCAAGCTGAGTTTCGGCTGTATAGTAAGTGTAAATTATATTCTTTCCGTTTGCAAACTCGACAAAGATATTGCCGTTCAACTCACGATGAAAGGTCTTTTTATGTCCCGTTGCTTCAAGAGAAGCGATAAAATCACGGTACATTTTTGATGTGACATCGCCGCTAATGAGAACATATGAATCATCTGCGCCGCCGTCGGTTTCGTTTTCAATCGAAAGTCCTGCACCGCAGTTAATCGGCTCACCCAAAATTTTTCCTGTAAAGGGAACGCCAAGCTCGTCAATAAATTCTGCTGTTGTCATAGTTTTTTCCTCCTTATACTTTCTGAGATTGATTATAATTGTTTAATAACTTAAAGTCAATAAGCCGACTGAGAATAAAGTAAAAAAACGATTGGTTTTAAATTATCTGACATTATCTGACTGCGTTAAATCATTGACACGGTAAAATTGATATGTTATCATAATCAGCAGTGATTTTTAAATATTTTTCCTGAAAGGGGATATTATAATGGATAAAGAAAAGGCTTTTGAGCTTGTCGGAATAGAGCCGAAAAAAGACAAGCTGACCGCCTCTCAGATTGCGGCGGTCAAGGCGCTCGGCTGTCTTCGTGACAAGCGTTTTGAGG
>JAXJRE010000086.1:0-6710 GCA_036310785.1 Acutalibacteraceae bacterium | reverse complement strand
GAATTTGAATACCGAGGTCGGCTCATATCCCTTGACTGTAACTTCAACCGCTGAACCGTCAAGAGTGAGATATCCCGAATAAACCGTCGCATCATCAAGGGTTGCCGTAACTGCGCCCTGTCCTGAATACTCGGGAAGTGTTACTGTTATCGTTATTGACTGTTCAACAAGCTTTCCCTTGCTGACAGTAATTGTAACGTTTGAGCCTGAGGGGATTTTTGAGCCTTTAAAGGTATTTGAAATTACATAACCCTTAGAAATTGTATCGCTGTATTCCGAATTTACGGAAACCGTGAAGCCGGAGGATGTGAGCACCTTCTTTGCGCTCGCCTCGTCAAGGTTTGAAACATCGGGAACAATAACAAGCTTTTCCTTTGTTTCATCATAAGAAACATACTCAAGCGTAACGGTTGAATTTGCCGAAACCTTGTTGCCTCCTTTGGGATTCGTGCTTACGACGGTACCGGCAGGAATACCGGGATAATCCTTCTGGTCAACCTCTTTTTCCTTGACATTGAAGCCGAGTGAGCTGAGCTTTGTAACTGCCGAAACATAGTCAACGCCTATCAGATCGTCGGGAATTTCAACAAGCTCGGTGTTTGTAGCGACAACAAGCTCGATGATTGTCTTTTTCGGATTGATTTTCGTTCCCTTTTCGGGAGTCTGAGAAATAATCTGATTCGGAGTGACCGAGGTGTCAACCTTTTCTGTAATATCAAAGGAAAGCTCGGGATACTTTGTTTCGAACTCCTCCTCGTCATAGATAACTCCGACAAAATTCGGAACTTTAATCTGAGAATTGCCGGAAAGATATCCTAACTTGAAAAGCACTCCGAAAGCGACCGCAAGAACAACCACAAGGCCCGTTATGATTCCTATAAGGATCGGTATAGTTCTGTTTCTGACCTCGGGCTCCTCTTTTTCCTCTTCCTCAACAACGGGATCGACTTTTTTGATAGAATTAGTGATATTCGGTATATATTTTGTCGGCTCGTTGTTTTTATAATCGTAATCAAAGCTGATAGAGGGGTTTCTTCTGAACTCCTCAAGATCAAGCAGCATTTCGGCGGCAGACTGATATCTGTCGTTGATATTTTTCTGCATCGCCTTGAGAACGATTTGCTCAAGTCCGACAGGAATTGACGGATTGATCTCTCTCGGCTTTACGGGATCCTGCTGAAGCTGCATTATAGCGACGGAAACGGTGTTATCACTCTCAAACGGGAGCTTGCCCGTGAGCATTTCATAAAGCATAACGCCGACAGAATAGATATCCGCCTTGTCGTCGGTGATATCTCCCCTCGCCTGTTCGGGGCTTATGTAGTGCACCGAACCGATAGTTGAGTCGGTCATTGTTCGGGTTTCACTGCTCGAAAATCTTGCGATGCCGAAGTCTGTAACCTTTATAGCACCGTTTTCAAGAAGCATAATATTCTGCGGCTTGATGTCACGGTGTACTATGCCCTTGTCATGTGCGTGCTGAAGCGCGCGTAGGATCTGAGTAACAAAGAATACTGCTTCCTTGTAGTTGATAACTCCCTGCTGCTGAATATATTCCTTGAGAGTAATTCCGTCTACACATTCCATAACGATGAACTGTATTTTGTCTCCGTAGCTGACATCATACACCTTGACGATATTGGGATGGGAAAGAACAGCGATCGCTTTTGATTCATTTTTAAAGCGACGGCGAAATTCCTCGTTCGCAAGAAATTCTTCTTTAAGTATTTTAACGGCAACGATCCTGTCGTCGATATTGTCGTATGCCTTATATACGACAGCCATACCGCCGACTCCGATTATTTCCTGAATTTCATATCTGCCGTTAAGAGTTTTTCCAACATAATTTTCCATAAACAGATTCCCTTCTTAATTACTCACTTACGGTAACAACGGTTATGTTGTCGCCGCCGCCGTTTTCATTTGCAAGTTCTACAAGTTTATCGGCAATTTTATATTTATCCTCAGTCCTGCATATTTCAAGTATAGTCTCGTCATCAACATAGTTTGTAAGACCGTCGGTACAGAGGAGAACAATATCGTTTTCATTGAGCTGTTCCTGTGAATAGTCAATTCTGACATCGGGATCAACGCCCAAAGCTCTTGTTATAACATTCTTTTTCGGGTGATCCTTTGCTTCTTCGGGAGAAATCTCTCCCCTGTCAAGCATAATCTGAACGACCGAATGGTCGGTTGTGACCTGAGTTATCCCTGAGTCGGAAACAATGTAGATTCTTGAGTCGCCGACATTAGAAAGATAAAGCGTATCGGAATTTCTGACGGCGAGGACTACGGTTGTGCCCATTCCGCTGAGCTCCTCGTTGTTCCTTGCCATTGAGAAAAGCGTCATATTAGCCGCCTCTATGGCAGAAACGATAAGATTTTTGACGGAATTATCGTTCATACCGATGTGATAGCCGGAAGTGAGCTTATCCGAGATGACCTTAACAGCGGTTTCGCTTGCAACGTTGCCGCCGTTTGCGCCGCCCATACCGTCACATACTACCGCCCATGTGACCTCAGATGTCAGGTCACCGGCGGAATAGCTGTCCTGATTGTTCGACCTTACCATTCCGACATCGGTTTTTGCGGAAATCTTCATTGTTTTCCCTCCTTAGGGGACATTTCTCTGCTGTGTCTGCTTCTGAGCTGACCGCAGGAAGCGTCAATATCAGATCCGAGGCTGCGCCTTACGGTCGCATTGATTCCCCGTGAATTTAATATTGAAATAAATCTTTCGAGCCGTTGAGAGGTGCTTCGCTTGTGTGAGCTTTCAACAATCTCGTTGGCGGGAATGAGATTGACATGGCACAACATTCCTTTAAGCAGAGAGGCAAGCTCATAGGCACAGGCGTCCGAGTCGTTATTATCCTTTATCATAGCATACTCAAAGGATATTCTTCTCGAAGTTCTTTTTGTATATTCACGGCATGCCTCCAAAAGCTCCTCAATAGGATACTTTCGGTTGATCGGCATTACCTTTGAACGCATTTCATTGTTCGGAGCGTGGAGCGAAACGGAGAGAGTGAGCTGTAAATGCTTATCCATAAGCTCGTATATTTTAGGCACAACTCCGCAGGTGGAAAGCGAAATATTCCTCAGCGAAAGATTGAGACCCTCGCTGTCTCCGACAAGCTCAAGAAAACGCATCGCATTGTCAAAATTGTCAAGCGGTTCCCCCATTCCCATCATTACGACATGGGAAACACGGATATTCATGTCCCGTTGTGCGGCATGTATCTGACCTATCATTTCCGAAGGGTAAAGATTTCTGACGCAGCCGCTCTTTGTCGAAGCGCAGAAAACACAGCCCATTTTACAGCCGACCTGAGACGAGATACAAAGTGTATAGCCGTATTTATATTTCATCAGAACAGATTCGATGAAATTTCCGTCAGAAAGTCTGAAAAGATATTTAACCGTTCCGTCAATTTTTGAAACCTGTTTAAGCTCGATTTCACAATACCTGATCGGGTATTTTTCACTGAGCGTCTGTCTTAGCTCCTTGGAAATATTTGTCATTTCCGAATAGTCCATAACTCCGTGTACCTGAAGCCATTGATATATCTGCTTTGCTCTGAATTTCGGCTGACCGAGATCGGCGATAACCGTCTGAACCTCGGCAAGCGTCATTGATTTAATATCATCGCAGAACAAATAAACACATCCTTACTTTATCCGTCTTACAGCGGAAACGAAGAAACCGTCACAGCCGTGAATATGCGGCATAAGGGTTAAATAATCGGTATCGACACCGTAACGGCTTATATCGGAGAGAACACGTACGCCTTCAAAATTATCGTGTTCGGTTAAGAATTTTTCAACTATTTTCTCGTTTTCGTTCGGGTTAAGCGAGCAGGTTGAATACACCATGACGCCGCCGATTTTGAGATATCGGCTTGAAATACACATTATAGAATACTGCAAATCTTGCAATTTGTCAACTTCCTCGCTTTTTTTGAATCTTATCTCAGGCTTTTTGCGAATTACACCGAGACCTGAACAAGGAACATCGCAGAGGATTTTATCGGCAGTCGGAAAGTCGGGATTGAAGACATTTCCGTCATTCTGAACGGTTTTGATATTGGTTAGACCGAGCCTTTTGGCTCCGTCAGAAATGAGTTTCAGTCGGTGCTCATATATATCGCAGGAAAAAATCCTGCCTGTATTATTCATATTTTCCGACAGAGTAAAGCTCTTTCCTCCGGGAGCGGCACAGATATCAATGACCGTTTCGTTTTCCCGAACACCAAGAGCCTTACAGCAAAGCTGAGAAGCGGCGTCCTGAACGTGAAAAAGACCGTTTTTATACGCTTCGGTTTTATGTACCGCACCGCCGCTTTTTACAACGACGGAGTTTTCAACATTTCCACCGATTTCGCAGTCGAAACCCTCATCGGCAAGCAAAGAAATGAGATTTTTTCCATCGGTTTTTTCTTTATTTACCCTGAGAACTGTATCGACTGCTCCGAACGAAGCTTCAAGAAGCTTTTCTGCATTCTCTCTGCCGTAGCTCTTGCACCACATATCGCAAAGCCATTCGGGAGCGGAGTAATTAACGCTCATACTTCCGTCGGATTTAAGTCCGTTGGAAATTATCTTGCGAAGAACTGCATTGACAAGTCCCGAAGCGAAAGCCGCACCGTTCTTTTTCACAAGCTTAACGCTTTCATTAACGGCGGCAGAAACGGGAATTTTGTCCATAAACAGGATCTGATATGCTCCGAGTCGTAATGCGGTCAGCACCTCAGGCTTGAGCTTTTTAATCGGCTGTGAGAGATAAAGAGAAAGATTATAATCGAGCGTTATTCTTCTCTCTGTAACGCCGTAAACCAAAGCGGAAACAAATTTTTTATCCTTATTGTCCGTCTCTGCCTTGTCCAATGCCGAATCAAGCGCAAGGTTGGAGTAGGAATTGTCACGCTGTATTTTATTAAGGATTTCAAATGCAGTCTGTCGGGCGGATTTCATATATTTTACCTTTTAATTTCTTTTTGAATTTCCGAGAAGTCTTATCGCATAATAAAGCAGGTTGACTATTGCCGTTGCAAGAGCCGCAACATAAGTCAAAGCGGCGGCTGTCAGAACTCTCCTTGCCGCTTTATATTCATCGCCTGCAAGAATACCGGTTTCGTCAATAACCTGCAAGGCTCGCTTGCTTGCGTTGAACTCAACGGGTAAGGTTACAAACTGAAAAAGTGCGACAAGACCGTAGAGCAGAAGTCCGAAAATTATAACATAATAACCGATAGGAGAATTGGCAAGTAAAGCTAAAAAATATCCTGCGAACGCAATAAGAAGTCCGAAGCGTGAGCCGAAATTAGTAACGGGAACAAGAGCGGTTCTTATCTTGTTCGGGAGATAGTCCTCTGCATGCTGAGCGGCATGACCTGCCTCGTGACAGGCGATTCCTACGGCGGCTACCGACGTAGAATGATAGACATTTTCCGAAAGTCTGATTACCTTTTCATTGGGAGAATAATGGTCGGTCAGCTCACCTCTGCAAGGCTCAATCCTGACGTCCGTAACTCCGTAATGCGTGAGAATAAGCTCGGCGGCGGCCGCACCGGTCAAGCCTCTTGAGTTTCTTATTTTGGAGTATTTTGAATATGTCGATTTAACTCTGATCTGCGCCCAAATCGCAAAAATCAGTACAGGAGCGGCAAAAATCAAATAACGTAAATATTCGCTGAAAGAATAAATCATTTTATCACCTTAATCAAATTTTTCTCCGACCTCAATTTTGTGTCCTCTCAAAAAGTCCGCACAGCTCATAGCTTTCTTACCGGGAGCCTGAATAGAAAGAATACGGATTGAATTTCCGTCGCCGCAGGAAACCGTCAGTCCGCCGTCAACGGAAACGATTTCACCGGGCACACCCTTAGTTTTACCGGCTTTCTCACTCTTATGAAGCTTGTAAATTTCACCGTTTAATGAAGCGGTTGCCACAGGCCACGGAGAAAGACCTCGGATCTGATCGTGGATTTTTTCGGCAGGCTTTATCCAGTCGATAGGGCAAAGCTCCTTTGAAAGCATCGGAGCGTAATTTGAAAGAGAATCGTCCTGTTTTGTTCTTTCAAGTGTGCCGTCAACAATTTTTTTAATCGTTTGCGACATAACCTCAGCTCCGAGAACGGAAAGTGCGTCGTGAAGCTCGCCTGCGGTCATATTCTCGCCGATATCTTTTTCAGCCTTGATGAGCATATCTCCCGTGTCAAGACCTGCGTCCATCTGCATGGAGGTAACTCCGCTTTTTTTCTCTCCGTTGAGCACGCACCATTGAATCGGAGCGGCTCCTCTGTATCTCGGAAGAAGAGATGCGTGTATATTCACGCAACCGTATTTCGGCAGATCAAGTATATCCTGCGGAATGATTTTTCCGTATGCGACAACGATTATCAGTTCGGGATCAAGCTCTTTTAAAATAGAATAAGCTGTTCCGTCACGCATTTTCTGCGGCTGAAAAACAGGTATATTATATTCAACCGCCTTTTCCTTGACGGGCGGAAACTGCATCTTGTGTCCCCTGCCCTTGGGCTTATCGGGCTGAGTGAAAACCCCGACAACCTCGTGACCGTCGGCAACAAGTCTCTCAAGACAGGGAACGGCAAACTCGGGAGTTCCCATAAATACAATTCTCATATTGAAAGCTCCTTTCCTTATGAAAATCAGTTGCTTTCAAGCTCACCGACAAGATGACTGGTATAAAG
>JAXJRE010000085.1:0-2758 GCA_036310785.1 Acutalibacteraceae bacterium | reverse complement strand
CTTGACGGAGCATGCCGTCTTGACGATCTGCTCGACAGAGCGGTCGAGCTCGGTATGGATTCAATAGCGATAACCGACCACGGCGTTATGTACGGCGCTGTGGATTTTTATAAAAAAGCAAAAGCAAAGGGCATCAGGCCTATAATCGGCTGTGAATGTTATCTTGCGTCAAGAGGCAGGAACGATAAGGTTCATGCTCTTGACAGCGAGAGGTACCACCTTGTTCTGCTTTGCAAAAATGCTACGGGCTATCAGAACCTTATAGATATGGTTTCAAAATCCTGGACAGAGGGCTTTTACACAAAGCCGAGGATAGACCGTGAATTGCTTGAAAAGCATCACGAGGGATTGATCGCCCTCTCTGCCTGTCTTGCCGGAGAGATACCCAAGGCTCTGATGGCCGATGACTATGAGCGAGCCAAGGAAAGAGCCTTGTGGTACAACGAAGTTTTCGGTCAGGGAAATTTTTATCTCGAACTGCAGAATCACGGAATCCGTGAACAGAAGCAGATCGAGCCTTTGCTGATAAGACTTTCCGAGGAGACGGGCATACCTCTTGTCGCAACGAACGACACCCATTATGTCCGCCGTGAGGACAGCAAAATCCAGCAGGTGCTTATCTGCATTGCCACCAACACGACAATAGGTCAGGGCAACGGTCTTGAGTTTCAGAGCGACGAGTTCTATCTCAAGAGCGAGGAGGAGATGAGGGAGCTTTTCTCCCATGTTCCTCAGGCTGTTGAAAATACAGGTGTAATTGCCGAACAGTGTAATTACGATTTTGAGTTCGGCAACACGAAGCTTCCGCATTTTGAAGTTCCCGACGGCAGAGATCATTTTGAATGGTTTAAGGAGCAGTGCGTTGCCGGAATGTACCGTAACTACGGCGACAATCCGCCCAAGGAGTATTTTGAAAGGCTTAATTACGAGCTTGATGTTATCAACAAAATGGGCTATGTCGATTATTTCCTGATAGTCCACGATTTTATCAGATATGCAAAATCTAAGGGTATTCCCGTAGGGCCGGGCCGAGGCTCGGGTGCAGGAAGTATTGCCGCCTACTGCATCGGAATAACGGGAATCGACCCGATGAAATATAATCTTCTTTTTGAAAGATTTCTCAATCCCGAGCGTGTCAGTATGCCCGATTTCGACGTCGATTTCTGCTATGAGCGCAGGGGCGAGGTAATCGAATATGTAATTGACAAATACGGCGCCGATCATGTTGCGCAGATTGTCACGTTCGGAACGCTTGCCGCAAGGGCGGCGATCCGTGATGTCGGCAGGGCGATGGGAATACCTTACAACGTTGTCGATAACGTTGCCAAGCAGGTGCCCAAAGAGCTGAACATCACGATAGAAAAAGCTTTGAAAAAGTCAACCGAATTTCGTGCCTTATACGAAAGCGGCGGCGAGATCAAGGAGCTGATCGACACCTCGATGAAGGTGGAGGGTATGCCGAGACATACCTCAACCCATGCCGCAGGAGTTGTTATAACAAGAGATCCCGTTGCAAGTTATGTTCCGCTTGCCCTCAACGATAATTCGCCCGTAACTCAGTACACAATGACGACGCTTGAGGAGTTGGGACTGCTCAAAATGGATTTCCTCGGTCTGAGGACGCTTACCGTTATCAACGATGCGGTCAGGATGATAAAAACCAAGGACAGCGACTTTGATATCAATAAGATTGATATTGCCGATAAGGCGACCTATGAGATGATGGCGTCCGGTCAGACGGAGGGCGTGTTCCAGTTTGAATCGGCAGGAATGAAGAATGTCCTTGTCGGACTCAAGCCCGTTGATATCGAGGATCTCATCGCCGTTATTTCACTCTACCGTCCGGGTCCGATGGACTCAATAAACACATATATCGAAAACAGGCATCACCCGGAAAAGACGGTCTACAAAACGGAAAAGCTCAGAGATATCCTTGAAGTTACCTACGGCTGTATGGTATATCAGGAGCAGGTCATGCAGATATTCCGCTCGCTTGCGGGTTATTCCTACGGACGAGCCGATATAGTCCGCCGTGCAATGTCCAAGAAGAAGCACGACGTAATGGAAAAGGAACGCAAAAACTTTATCTACGGTATGGTGCGTGAGGACGGAAGCGTTGAGTGCGACGGCTGCGTCAAAAGGGGAATACCGGCAGAGGTTGCCAATGAGATATTTGACGATATGTCTTCATTTGCCTCGTATGCTTTCAACAAATCCCATGCGGCGGCTTATGCCTATGTCGCATATCAGACGGCATACCTCAAGTGCCATTATCCCTGCGAGTTTATGGCGGCTCTGCTTTCGAGCGTGCTTGACAATACGGACAAGGTTTCGGAATATACTGATGAATGTAACAGGATCGGGATAAAAATTCTTCCGCCGAACGTAAATGAAAGCAACGACAGCTTTACCGTCTGTGATTCTAACATCAGATTCGGTCTGCTTGCGATCAAAAATCTCGGCAGAAGCTTTATTAAAAATATTATCGCAGAAAGACGGGCAGGAAAATTCACTTCTTTTTATAATTTCTGCTCCCGTATGCACGGCTCGGATTTTAACAAGAGAGCCGTTGAAAGCCTTATCAAAAGCGGTGCGCTTGACGGCCTCGGCGCAAACCGCCGTCAGATGCTGATGGGTATGAACGAGATAATCGACGAGCTTGATTCAAAAAAACGCAGGAATGTCGAAGGTCAGATAGGTCTGTTTGATTCTATCGGCGGAGAGTCACATTCCGAAACGGCTCTGAGATTTTTTGAGG
>JAXJRE010000084.1:0-5725 GCA_036310785.1 Acutalibacteraceae bacterium | reverse complement strand
GCTCTGTAGTGTGCCTGCATCCTCAAGCCTATTCTAACAAAATTCTACGAGCTGCGTTAGTGGCAATTCAGTTTCATGCTGTTTTGTGCCTTGAAGCGCAGCGGAAAGGAATGGTCATAATTATGGAAAATAAGATTTCACTCAAAAAAATCGCAGGAAGCCTTAAATTCATCATCATTGCAATGGGACTTTGCGCCTTGGCTTTGCAGAGCGTTGCATCGCTGATGTTCATTATTTCCGAAGCAGATGATATCGAAAAATACAGACTTCCGTGGATGTGCCTGATCTGGGCAACGGCAATTCCTATGATCCCCGCTCTTTACTATTCATGGCGAACTGCGGTCAACATCGGCAAGAACAAAGCATTTTGCAACGACAACGCAAAAAATCTGAAAAACATTGCAATAAGCTCTGCCGCAGACACCGTGCTTGTGCTTTTAGGCAATATAATTTTTATAGTGATAGGTATCAGTCATCCGTCGGTATTCCTTTTCTGCATGGTAATTGAGCTTATCGGTTTAGCCATATTCATCGCCGCTCTCGGACTTTCTCAGCTCATTGTGAAAGCCGCCGAATTGCAGGAAGAAAACGATCTGACGATATGAGGTAAAAAAATGATTATTGTAAACATTGATGTTATGCTCGCAAAAAGAAAAATGAGCGTTACCGAGCTTGCGGAGCGCGTCGGCATCACAATGGCGAACATATCCATTCTTAAAAACGGTAAAGCAAAGGCAATAAAAATTACAACGCTTGAAAAGATCTGCGAAGCTCTCGAATGTCAGCCCGGCGACATACTGGAATACCGAAAGGATTGAATTTATAAAAATGAAACTGATAAAGAGCAGACTGTTTTTCCTCGGAATTTTTTTGTTTCTGTTTATCTGTGAAATACTGATTGCAAATTTTTATTTTTCTGATTTTATCCGTGCTTATTTCGGAGATGTGCTTGTCGTAATACTGCTGTATAGCTTTGTAAGGATTTTTATTCCCGATCGAATCAAACTTCTGCCGCTGTGGGTGTTTCTCTTTGCCTGTGCGATAGAAACAGGACAATATTTTAACTACACCGAAATACTCGGTGTGAGCAACAATCCCCTGCTTTGTACTCTTATGGGAACATCGTTTGCGTGGGGCGACATTATCAGCTATGCCGCAGGAAGTCTTGTATGCGGAGTTGTTGAAATTATAAAAAGTAAGTTCAACGGGAATGATTGCTGATTATATTGGTGATAAATGATGAAAAAGGCTTTTAAAATAACACTGTTTGTTTTTGTATCCTTGGCATCTTTAGTAATTATTGCTCTGATTGCTTTTTCGATTTTACTTTCGGTAGCAGAAAAAGAAAACGATAAATTAGTTGAACAATATCAGGGTAAAAACATAATGATATCCGACGCCGAAAGTTTGGATAAATATTTTTTTATTGATGCGGATTTGAAATCATCAATTATATCTTGTGAAGCAAATTATACACCAACATGTATAATTTTTGGATATGTTCCGAGTTATTACGGATCAGGAAAATTAACTGTTACAGAAGAATATTATGATAATCTTTTAAAATCATACGATGATTGGATACTTCTTTCCGGATTTCCGCAAACAAATTCTCCAGGATATTATGAAGAAGATATTTTGGAATATGCAGATGATAAATTTAAAACATTTATTCAGACCGAAAAATATTTTTACTCTGATAAAATGTTTCATTCAAAAGGCAAGCTTGTTCTTCCTTCACAGGAAAAAGGAGAACTCTATTTCTTTGAATACGATTTTTGATTTTGATAATTTATCATAATTGAATAATAAGTCTACCGTCTAAAATCTAAAGTCTAAATAACCGCAAGTCTTTCCTTTACGGATAAACTTGCGGTCAATTTTTTACAGATATTTATTTATCAGGTAAATTAAATCCTGCTCTACTCTGTTGAGCAGATACTTGAAAAAATTCAGTATTCTGCAAATCAGGAAAGTTCTCTTATACGGAGTGTCCGTTCAGTTGCCACAGTCGTACATCTTTGAAAGATCGTTGACTGCATATCGTGCATATCAAGTCCCCGAAGCGTGATGCCGACACTCGTTTTGATATATTTTTTGTAATTATATAAATCTTACCTTGTACTTTTTAAGCCAATAATCAAATTGGAGGAAATAGGCTATCGTCTGCGGTGTTGTCATAAGCTGACCGTACCACGGCTGACTTTTGTTTTCAGTCAAAAGCTCCGTCAGCTTTTCTTTCTTAATAAAATCAAGCATCGGAGAAGTGCCGTCGTCAATTATTGCCTGCAATCTTTCCGAAACAGCGGCGAGATAATTTGGATTGTGCGTTTTCGGATAAGGACTTTTCTTGCGCCAAAGCACTTCATCGGGCAGATATCCCCTCATCGCTTCTCTGAGCAGTCCTTTTTCATAATTGTTGTGGTCCTTCATCTGCCACGGCACATTATAAAGATACTCGACGATCCTGTGGTCGCAGAAAGGAACTCTGACCTCAAGCGAGGAATACATACTCATTCTGTCCTTCCTGTCAAGCAGGGTTTGCATAAACCAATCAAGATTGAGCTTCATCATCTGCGCCGTTTTCAGATCGTCCTCCGAAATATTTTCATAAAGCGGAGCACTGTCCGCGGTGAGCTTATAGCGGCCGTAGACATATTCCGCTCCGTCAATTTGCTCTGCAAATTCATCTTTCAAAAAAGACATTCTGTAATCCGTAGACTGCGCCCACGGGAAGCCCTCGGAGGAACGTATTGTTTTATCTCTGTACCAAGGATAACCGCCGAAAATCTCGTCCGCACACTCTCCCGACAGGGCAACCGTACCGTATTCCTTGATGGCCTTGCACAAAAGAAGCATTGAAGCGTCAACGTCTGCCATTCCCGGCAGATCCCTTGCGTCAACCGAAGAATACAAAGCGTCCACAAGCTCAGCGGTATCTATAACGATCCAATGATGTGCGCCGCCGAGATATTTCTCCATAATGCGAATATACTCGGGATCGGAGTTCGGCTGAAATTTAGATTTTCGGAAGTATTTGTCGTTGTCCTTATAGTCAACGGAAAAGGTGTGAAGCACCTCTCCCCTTTTCTTAAACTCCTCATTCGTGACAGACGAAATCAAACTTGAATCAAGTCCGCCGGAAAGAAAAGTGCAAAGCGGAACATCGGAAACAAGCTGTCGTTTGATTGAGTCCGTTACAAGGAAACGCACCTTTTCAACCGTTTCTTCAAAGCTGTCTGTATGCTCATGAGCCTCGACATTCCAGTAGCGATGAATTGTCAGCCCCGTTTCGTCAAATATCGCATAGTGGGCAGGTCTTATTTCGCTGATATTTTTAAAAACTCCCATTCCGGGAGTTCTGCCCGGACCGATCAACATAATTTCCGACAGCGACCGAATATCCATCAGCGGGTCGATTTCCGGGTGTTCAAGCAAGGCTTTAATTTCCGAGGCAAAGACAAATCCACTCTTGCACATCGAATAGAAAAGCGGTTTAACGCCCATTCTGTCCCTTGCGACAAACAGGCGTTTAGTCTCATGCTCCCATACCGCAAAGGCAAAAATACCGTTGAAAAGCTCAACGCATTTTTCACGGTATTCACAGTAGGCTTTCAGCACGACCTCGGTATCGGAATGGCTGAAAAAGTTGTATCCCCTGCTCTCAAGCCCGTTTCTGATCTCCTCGGTATTATAAAGCTCACCGTTGTAGCACAGCGTAAACAGCTCACCGTCCACCGCATAGGTCATCGGCTGTTTTCCTCGCTCAATATCGACAACGGCAAGTCTTCTGTGCATCAAGACCGCATCGTGTGAAAAATATTCACCGTGCTGATCCGGGCCTCTTGAATAGAGCTTGTTCTGCATATTGTAAAAATGACTTTCATATTTCTCCAAATCCCTGTTGAACGAGACCTGTCCGCAAATTCCGCACATTAAATCACCTCATTTTCTTTCCCTTATATTTTTCTCTGGTTGCAATTCCGCCCCTGATATGTCTCTGTGCCTTGTTGATATCAAGTATTTCCCTGACCTCTTTGCTTAATACGGGATCAATTTCCTCAAGCTTTTGCGTGACGTCCGTATGTACAGTTGACTTTGAAATTCCGAACACCTTTGCGGCGGCTCTGACAGTCGATCTGTTTTTCACGATATATTCGCCGAGTTCAACCGAACGAATCCGAGCTAAATCATTCAAAAGAAAAACCTCCCGAATTTACATATCAGTAATTGATATGTTCGGGAGCTTGATTTTATGTCATTATATTGTTTCAATGTCGTATGGAGTCGTCTGATATACGAAATAGTTCAACCAGTTGGAGAAAAGGAGGTTGGCGTGCGCCCTCCAGGAAACTATCGGCTCCTTGGTCGGATCGTCATTCGGAAAATAGTTTTTTGGAATGTCAATTTCAAGTCCCTTTTCCTTGTCACGAAGATATTCGTTTTTCAGGGTATCCTTGTCATACTCCGAATGTCCGGTAACAAATATCTGCTTGCCCTTGCTTGTGGAAACGGCATAAACTCCCGTTTCCTTTGACGAAGCAAGAATTTTCAGACCCTTGACCTTTTTGATATCCTCGGCGTAGACCGTTGTATGCCTTGACTGAGGCACCATAAAGGTTTCGTCAAAGCCTCGGAAAAGGATCGACTTTTTATAGTCCACCTTATGCGGATAAACTCCGAAGCACTTCTTAGGCAGAGGATGCTTCTGAATACCGTAATGGTAGTAAAGTCCTGCCTGTGCTCCCCAGCAAATGTGGAAAGTGCTTGTAACGTGAGATTTGCTCCACTCCATTATCTCGCAAAGCTCATCCCAGTATTCAACCTCTTCAAACTCCATATTCTCGACAGGTGCGCCGGTGATTATCATTCCGTCGTACTTGTTGTCCTTTATTTCGTCAAAGGTCTTATAGAACGCTAAAAGATGCTCCTCCGAGGTATTCTTCGACTTGTGCGAGGTGGTGTACATCATTTCCATCTCAACCTGAAGCGGAGTATTTCCGAGAAGTCGGGCAAACTGAGTTTCCGTCTCGATTTTCTTGGGCATAAGGTTAAGAAGTAAAATCTTCAGCGGTCGTATATCCTGCTTGACTGCCCTCTTGTGCGTCATAACGAAAATATTTTCGTCCTTGAGCGTTTTTACGGCAGGCAGTCCGTTAGGTACTTTAATAGGCATTTGTTATCACTCTTCAATCAAACTTTTTCAAGAGCCTGTGCAATATCCTCAATCAGATCCTGTGCGTTCTCAAGTCCGCAGGAGAAGCGAACAAGATTTGCGGGTACTCCTGCGGCGGCAAGCTCAGCGTCGTTCATCTGACGGTGGGTTGCGCTTGCAGGATGCAGACAGCAGGTTCTTGCATCGGCAACATGGGTTTCAATAGCGGCAACTTTAAGATTTTTCATGAAGGTTTCAGCCGCCTCTCTGCCGCCCTTTATGCCGAAGCTGACGACTCCGCAGGAGCCGTTCGGAAGATATTTCTGCGCCAGTTCATAATATTTGTCACCTTTAAGTGACGGATAGTTAACCCAATCAATTTTATCGTGGGAATCAAGGAACTCGGCAACGGCAAGTCCGTTTTCACAATGTCTTGCCATTCTGACATGCAGACTTTCAAGTCCGAGATTGAGCAGGAAAGCATTCTGCGGAGACTGGATTGAGCCGAAATCTCTCATAAGCTGAACGGTAGCCTTTGTGATATATGCTCCCTCTATACCGAAACGCTCG
>JAXJRE010000083.1:0-23766 GCA_036310785.1 Acutalibacteraceae bacterium | reverse complement strand
GGTTTTCCTTTGCGCTTGCTTTTTGACGCTGTTTTTGGATCTCTTCGCTGCGTTTTTCACGCTGCTTCTGCTTGCGTTCCTTTTCCTCAAGAACACGCTTTGCGTTCTTTTCGACTTCGGCTTTTTTCTTCTGCGCCTCTTTTTTTCTGTTATAATTGTTTTTGCCTGCGACAGTTTTACCTGCCACAGGCACTTTTTTCTTATTATTTGACATATCAATCAACTTCCATTATTCCCACGGCAATTTTTCAATATTCCATAACTGCGGATAACGGTTGAACTGAACGGCGTCAACCTCGATAAGAACCTTTACCGAAGCGTCCTCTTCAAATCCGGATGCGTCAAACTTGCTTTCATCAAAGCCGTTGATGAGCGAAAAAGCCTCGTTGACCGCCTTGCCCGAACGGTCGCCGCCCATATAATAAACACAGTAATCGACACTGCGGTTATCATACCATTCATCGCCGAAAATGTAGGGAACATTCGTTGTAAACTGAGCAACCGCTCCGTCCGAGGACTGCCACTCAAAGGCGGTCTTGACTCTCAGACAGCAGGTGCTTCCGCTTCTGCGGACAGTTACTCTGAGCTTTCCGATATAATTCTCATCGT
This sequence comes from Acutalibacteraceae bacterium, assembly GCA_036310785.1. GTDB lineage: Bacteria > Bacillota > Clostridia > Oscillospirales > Acutalibacteraceae > CAG-488. The sequence continues at coordinate 23,157 of JAXJRE010000083.1, read as the reverse complement.
CCTTGTTAAGGCTGAGAATATAAAGTCCGTTTTCGTCCTTATACTGTCCTGCGTCAACATTCTTTTTGCCGTTTGCAAAATAAACGTCAGCCGAGGTTTTTATTCCCGAAATTGAAAAGCTCTGCGACTTTGAGGTCTGAGTAACGAACCACGCCAAAGAACTGCCGACAACGGCAATTACAGCGATAACAGCCACGATCACTACTATTGCTTTTTTGCTTATCTTGTTTGACATATTCGTCACCCCGATTCCGTTAAGCGATTATACCGTCCCTGTCCTGAGTTGCTGTCATATAGATCCTTGTTGCATAGCTTACGGTATTGCCCTTGTTAAGCTCTGCGCTGACATCGTCATATTCAACCCAGCTTGCGATCTTGATTTCTTTGGTCTCACCGGGAGCCAAAAGAATGTATTTCTCGCTGTTGTATTTGTCAAGCTCAGTCTTTGTGAGAGAGGAAACATTCGCCTTGATCGTATCCTTTATGCTTCCGTTCACAATCATATCGTCCGTATATAAGAACCAACGGTATCCCTGTACTCCGTCGGCAATATTGATGCTGAAATAAACTCTCACCGGGACATTACCGGAATTAGTGACATTGATGTTGTCGAAATTGACAGCCTTGTCAAAGAGAATCTCGTTGTTATCGGCAAGCTTTGTCGCCGCGTCAAACTGAACATTGTGGTTGATAATAAACTTTGTATTCACGGAAAGATTTCCGAAAACAAAGCTGTCTCCGCTGTCGATCGTTCCGCTTTCATAAAACCAAGCAGAGGTCTTTGACATTCCGGAAAAATATCCGATACAAAGCACAAGGGCGATAGCCATAAGAGGCGTCAACACCTTCCTTATTCTATTCATCGCTGTCACCTCCGTTTTTCTTTGCTTTTATTTTAGTCAGAATAATGTTTACTGCAATCAAAGCTACCGCAACCGCCGCAAGTATAATCAGACCCTTTGTCTGCGAAAGGCTGCCGAACGCTATCGTTATATATCCGAGTAACGGCACGCTGTACCACATTCTGCCGACTATTCTGTCCGCCGACGTGTCCATAGGATCTTTATCGGGGTTGTTGTCGCCCTTTGTTGAAACCGTTTTGTTTTCACGGTCGATATCGACTATCCGGTGAGTAAAGTATTCCTTGCCGTCCGCCGAGCCGACCGTCACAATATCGCCGATCTTCAGCTCGTCAAACTCAACCTCACGGGAGAAAACAATATCTCCGCGCTCAAGCGTCTTGCCCATACTTTGACTTGTAACGGCATAGCCCTTTGCACCGGTCAGAAAATTGAAAGCCACAAATCCGACCGAAATTACTGTAACTATCGCCAGAAAATTGAAAAGTATGTTTCCAAGCTTCAGCTTTGTCCTGTTTTTTTTCATGCGTTTGTTCCGGAGAGCTGATAGGAATCAATACTGCTCCACGAAATGTTGTCCGCCTGCTTCGCTTCAAATGTGACCTTGAGATTTACAGGCTGACCTGAATATGCTTTCGAAATATTTTCTTTGTAAATAATGCTTGAAATAGCATCAATATAAGAAACGTCGGATTTCACGGTCGGAACAGAGCTGAGATCATATATCGTGTCCGTTGCGTACTCATCGCCCATGTAGTAGAAGTAGCAAGCGCCGCTTGCGTTAACATTCTTCGACCACTTGCCTGCCGCAAATGTAACCTCAATATCATCTCCGTTGCCGGAATATATCTTCTGTTCCGCCTTTCCCGAAGCGTAGCTTGTGTACTCGATAGAGAGTCGGATCTGTACGTCTGTTGTTGAATCGTTATTGATTCTGAGCATTGCGCCCTGCCCGTCCAGGCTCACGAGATTGTCGCCCGGCATAATTATTGTCTTTTCGTCCGAATCAAGATCAGTCAGCTTGGCGGTCTGAGAGGTGCTGACTACAGAAACGGAAATGCTCTGCTTCTTTTCAAGCGTGGTGACAAACCATGCGTATGAAGTTCCGCAGTTCATAAGTCCGATCACAACCGCCAGGGACGCAACCAAGGCAATTATTCTTTTACTCATAAGCCCTCTTCCTTTCTGCCAAAAACAGCTCAATCTCTATCGCCGCCCAGGCGATATATATTACTGCGACTGCGATCTTAACCGCAGTGTATCTCAAAAATTTTACAATGTATCCTAAATAAGGAATTACAGCCTCCACCTTGCCCTGAGCATATTCCGCCGGGGTAGGTCCGACATCGTTCTCCTCGTTAGCGTCGCCCTTTGTAGTAAAGGTGCGGTTCAGCTCGTTGATACCCACTATTCTGTGAGTGAAGCTCCTCTGCTGATAGGGATCGGTAAAGGTTACGATATCTCCGATGCGGTAATCCTCAAAATTCTCATATCTTTTAACATAGATAACGCTGTACGGCTTTATCGTCGGAGACATACTTCCTGTTTCAACGACGAACATATCCATCTTCATTATCTTTGGAACATAAACAACTCCGACAGCTACAACGGAAATACAGATGATGATTGCCGTAAGGAGAATATTAATCTTTTGCTTCCGAAGACTTTTCATCATCTTCATCCTTCTGATCGGAAAATTTATATTCAGCGATTAGCTTCGCCAGATTAACTGCCTCGCCCAGGGTAATAAATATCAGCGGCAGAACGATAAAAATCAGAATGATCGTCGGGTTTCTCAGAACGTCAAAAACCGATCCGCCCACCGAGCCTAAATTTAAAATCATCTTGCCGACAAGGTCGATTTCAAAAACTGCCGCAGTATCGGCATATTCGTTTGCGTCGCCCTTTGTGCGGAAGATTTTTTCTCCGCTTTCGCTCTGCTTGATTTCAAATATCCTATGGGTATTCACTTTGCCGGAAATATCGACATCGTTTGAATAAAACGAGATAACATCGCCGACCTTCAGCGACTCCGGCTTAACCTTGCGGACTACCACTATTCCTCCGACCGGGATTTCAGGCTCCATACTTCCGGATGTTACCTGAAGCACGCTGAAGCCGAAAACACTCGGAGCTTTGCCTGCCGATGCTCTGAGCACCGACACAAATATTGTTAATCCAAGAATAAATATTACCACGGAGATAACCGCCATTATTCTCGAAAAAATTTTACCTGCTTTTTTCATAAATTATGATACCGGCTGAACATTGATTTTGAGTGTTCCGAGTGAGGAGGAAAGTCCTTCGATCGTTGACGGGCTGTCCTCCGCCAAACCAAGCTCATAATAGATAACGAACACGTCGTTCTTTGCCGTCTGATAGGCTTCAAGCGATCTGCCCTCAAAAATCTTTCCGTCGGAAAGCTCCGAAAGCCTCATATAATCGGATCCGAATATCATCGCTCCGTCCTCAAATGTAACAACGTTGTTCTTGACTACCTTTGTTGCCTTGTAAACCGTGTACTTAACCTGAACCGAGTTTTTGAGATCGGTATTCATATTTGACGGCAAGCCGTCGATAGTCATACCGATTTTCAGAGCCTCATCCGTTGCGGTTGTCATAACGATCCTATACTTCTGATATGAGCCTGCTGTCCAATTCTCCAGAGCCATATCTCCGACAAGTCTCGAATAACTGCCGTCCGCACCCTCGGAGAAGAAAATAACATTCGCATAAGTCGGACTTACAACCTCGCCGGTGATTGACGGCACAAAGTTCTGGTTTGAATCGCTGAACCATGCGAAAGAAACAGCAATAAGAGTCAGGGCTGATGCCACAGCTAATATTAAGTTTTTAACAAATGTAAACTTTATCTTCATTGTAACATCAACCCTCTGTTTATTTACCAATAACGCTCCAAATAGATCTTATTCCCCATGACGGGCTTGCTTCAATGATCTCTACCGAAACCGTAACTGAGTCTGAATCTCCGATCTCAACGAGCTTGCCCTCGTTTTTCATATCCTTAACCTTGAGTGACTTTCCGTCGGAATCCGTAGCCTTGACCTGATAGCCGTAGCCTGTCGGCAGACTGAGATCAACATACAGCTTTCCGTCCGCAACACTCGCACAGTTAATATATCTTGTTTCCGAGCCGACCTCTGTGAAGAAGCTGAAGGAATTGGAGTCGCTTCCGTGCTTGCTCTTGAGCATCACACCGATGAGCTTGCCGCCGAGATCCTTGGTTGAATCCGTGACGGAATAGCTGATCTTGACCGAATTTTCGGTTGACGGCTCTGCGTATCTTGCAATCGTATTATCCGCCGAAGCAAAGTCCTTGTTCCTCATAAGCGTGATAGTCAGACCGTTTGATCTGTCAACGCTTACTGCATTGGAATTGACCTCGGCAGGAATGTTGATGTCGGTATAATTCCTCGCTGTACCTACATTCATACCGGAAACATACTTGACCGTCATCGCCGCAAACTCAACCGCCGTTGCAAACTTTGCGCTTCTTTCGGTCGAGTTGAGCGTTGCCGGAACGGCATAGCCGGAGGTCTCGGAGAATCCGACAACAGATGCCGCCGAAAGAGCCTTTGTCGAAGCTTCCTTCATCGCATCGGTTTCGCCCTCAGATGCGGCAGTTCTGTCCGCTACGGTTCTTCCGTCAAAGAGAACATTTTCTGCGGAAGAAGTTGCTCCAAAGCGTCCTGCAATATTTCCTGACTTGCCGTCCGAGGACTTTACCATATTGCCGAATACGGAATTGCTCAACCTCGTATATTCTGCTTCACCGACAAGTCCGCCTGCGTATCCGCCGACCGAAACGAATGCCGTTGAAACAGTATTATTGATATGTGAATTGTATGCCGAACCGACAAGTCCACCGGCGGCAATAAGGGAAGCACCCTTAACTCTGCCCGATGTGACGCAATTTTCAATCCTTGTGCTGTTTATCGCACGGCCTGCGATAACACCTGCGTCCTGAGTCTTTGAGTAAGCGTTGACATCTGCAATAATAACACAGTTTTCAACAACCGCTCCGTCAAGTGTACCTGCAACGGCACCGAGTGATGTTGAATTTCCGCCGTCGATGTCAAAGCCAACAAAGCCGATATTTTTAACTGTTCCGCTTACATTTTCAAAAAGTGATGATCCGCTGAAATCATAAACAACGTGATTGCCGCCGTCAAGGATTCCTGCGAAGCTCTCTGCCGAATCAAGACCGCTGAGGTCAATATCATCTGTGAGAATGTAGTAAACCCCTGCTCTGTCTCCGTTCTGCATCATAAGTGCAAATTCGTCGGCAGTTCCGATTTTGTAAGGATCTGACTTCGTTCCCAAACCGCTGAGAAGCGAGCTGTATGAAACAGATATTGCTGTTTCAAGTCCGTCGGAATAAGTGAACACAAGCTTTGCGCCGTCCACTGTTCCCACAGCGTTGATTGAGGAGTCCTCGGCATTATAATTCAAAACACCGTCGGGATCCGAATGTGCCGACACAAGGTCAAACCTGTGTCCGCAAAGCTCAAACGACTTGTATGTGCCGTTGCCTGCGCTCAGAACGATATCCTCATCGGAAATAACGGTCTTTTCGCCGTCAAGAGTGATGAACGACTTTTCGCTTCCGTCAATCACGCATTTCATTGCGCTGAGATCAACTGCAGTAAACTTCAAATTCTGGTAGGAATTAAGCTCCTGCGTACCGAACACGCTGTCATTCTGATATGATGAATAATATACGTCGGAAATAATCTCCGTCTTTGTTGTTCTGCTGTCTGACAGCTCGGAGATATCAGCCTTTGCAATAACTGCGGCAGAAGCTTCTGCCTGTGCTTTTGCTGAGATAACAGTCTCGGAAATCAACGGCTTTTCAAGCTTTGCAAGGCCTGAGCCAACCTCCGCTATTGCGCCTGCGGCAAGCTTTTCTGCCTTGACCGTACCGCTGACATAGCATCCGCTGACGGAAGTGTTGACAGGATTGTCAAGCTTGCCGATTATTCCGCCGGCCTCATTTCCCTCAACCGTTCCGCTGATTGTTACGCCGTTGATATCGGAAGTTGATGCATAGCCGACTGCTCCGCCTGCAACAGTACCCGACTTGACCGAAACACCGTCAAGCTGAATGTTGCCGAGCTTTCCGCTGAATACACCTGCCACGCCGCCGACTGTCTCGACCGTTGCCGAGGTTGCCGAAAGCGTCGATGAAGCAGAGGATTTGCTTATTGTAATGTTCTCCGCAGTCACGTTCTCAGCAGCTCCGACAAGAATACCTGCGGTACTGCCAAACTCGCTTGAGTATGCAGAGGACGAATTGATTGTAATATTTCTGATAACGGTATCCTTTGCGCTTCCGACAACAACACCTGCATAGTTCGAGCCGGTCACATCCGCATTGTTGATAACGAGATCGGAAATGACCGCTCCGTCTGTTGCTCCGAAAAGTCCGCCGAAGGTGTTGCCTGAAAGCTTCAATCCGTTAATAGAATGGACTTTGCCATTATAAAGTCCTGTGAACGTACCCTTAAATCCGCTCTCGGCATTTCCGATTGTGACAACACCGTTGCCGACATTGTAAAATCCGCCGCCGAATTCAAAGTCAGAGTCCTCAAATCCGATATCTTCAGCAAGAGCGAAATACTTGCCGAGACTGTCATAATAAGCAACAGATTCAAGGTCGTACGCATTGGAAATCAAATACGGATTATCTGCCGTACCCTCGCCCTTGAGCGGAGTGCGTACATTGGACTTAATCGCAAAATGTACGGGAATGCGGACCTCGCTGTCCGAATCGAGCACATAATATGCTACTATCGAAATATCAGCCATATGCTCGGCTTTCAAAACGAGCTTATCCTCTGTCGAGGACACAACGCTTATTCTGTCCGAAGCCTCGGAAACCCAACCCGTAGCCGAGTCAAAGGTGTATCCCTTGACCGTGGGAAGATTGGAAAGGGTGATCTGCGTTTCATTCGATGCTGTGAGAGTATCGACCGAAGGACGAATTGCCGAGCCGTTCGGCTTATCCATATCGGTTATCTTTGCCGAATTTATTGCCGTTTCCTGTCCGAACGCAGAAGCGTTACCGAAATACGTTGAAATAACTGTATCTCTGACAAGGAGATCAATGTTTTCAGAATTAACCGTTTTTTCGTTATCTGCGAAACCGATCACAACGCCTGCCTTTCCGTTTGAAGCATCGGTATTGATCTGAGCCGCACAAACGGACTCGGAAACAACGGCTGTCGCTCCGTTGAAGCTACCTGTTCCCTTGACAAGACCGATCAGACCGCCGACAACAGCATTTCCGCTGACCTTGCCGAGAATTTTTACATCATTGAAAGATACGTTATTTATTGCGCTTGCGCTGAGCTTCGCAACAAGTCCTGCCGAAGCAACCGAATCCGCACAAGCAAGGCACTCAACATTCGCAAAGGACTTTATTCCGTTTGCGGAGAGTGCGCTCTCACTGCCCGTAATCTCACCCACAACACCTGCCGAAACAGCCGTTGATGTGATAACTGTCTCTGAATCAATATAACAATCCTTCAAAATTGCCGCTCCGCCTGCATTGTGAACGGCAAGAACACCTGCGGCAACCGTATTTGCATTTTCAGCTTTTACGGTTGAGCCGTAAACCTTGATATTATTAACTGTGAGTTTTGCATCGGAAACTGACTTTCCGACAACCGCCGAAGCGACGCCTGCGTTCACTTTCGTATTTCTTACCTCGGCAGAGTCAACAGCCGAACCGAAGCTTGACGCTATACCGCCGGCAACAAATGCCGCCGTGTTTGAAAGCGTCGAAATATCAGAGCCGATAACCTTAACAGCCGTGAGCGAAGCCTCGCCCTTGCCTGCGGCAATACCCGAAACTTCTGATACACCCTTTATCTTCGCATCGGCAACCGTTGCGTTCTTAACCGAGAAATTGCCCTCGGCAAGACCGATCACACCGCCGACATATTCTGCGCCGCCGAGCGTTACATTTTCAATATCAATATCGGCAACCGAGCCGCCGCAGTTTACATGACCTGCAAAAGCGCCGACATAGTTCGCCTTTGAAGCAACCGAGGATCTGATAACATTGATATCGGTTGCGGTAAGATTACCCGAATCGACCGAGCCTGCAATAATTCCGCTGTAAATACCGTCTGCGGAAACCTTGCCGTCGGAAACGGTGATGTTGTTAAGCTTTGTATTGCCGACGATCTGTCCTGCAAGAACAGCGGAATACAAGCCCTTTGTCTTCACCTCTGCGCCCGAGATAACAAGGTTGCTGATCTCTGCGTTTTCAAGCGAGGCAAAAAGTCCGGCCTTAGATGTTCCGTCAATCTTGAGACCTGAGATAGTATGGCCGTTGCCGTTGACCTTTCCGCTGAACGGAGCAAGCGTGCCACCGATCGGCTCAAATGAGCTGATGACCGACATATCAATATCCGAGTTTACAACAAAGCTTGAAGCGTTAATCTCGGAAATGTTTTCTCCGATATACGCAAAATCGTATGCGGAAGTGATTACGTAGTTGCCTGCGCTGTCCTTCTCAAGTCCGTTTGAAACATATACTGTTGTATAAAGACCTGTCTTTTTGTTAGTTACGGTGACAGGGCAACCCTTAACTGTGATAACTCCGTTCGCACGGGTTACCTTGAGTACAAGCACTCCGTTTTCCGCTGTCACCCTTGCGTTAAGCTTCGACGAATCACAGCTTACGGAATAATCCGCCGCCGATGAATTAACCATTGCTTTAACCGAGGGAATTGTCGCCGTAAACTCTCCGCCGTTGCCTGTGAAGAAAGCGGTCTCTCCGCTGTCAAAGCTCCACTCGGCAAACTCCGACTTGTCAACGAAAGAATATTTTGCGAAATCAAGAGCAGTCTGTGCGCCCTTGCTCAGACAGATATCGGAAATCCTGATATCTGTTGCCTTAATCGAGGCAAGGAACAGATACTTGCCTGCCTCGTTTTTACCGGAAGCATAGCAGTTTTCAATTTTAACATTTGAAGTGTTTACTGCACCGATAAAGACTGCGGCATTAACCGCCTTGTTTGACGAGCCGATATTTACCGACGCACCGCTGTTAGTGATCGTTGTACCGCTTCCGTTTACTTCTCCTGCCAATCCGCCGAAAGAGTCAACCTCTGCGGCAATATTGACCTCTGCCTTAACCCGGCAATCATCGAGAACGCTTGCGCCGATAATCTCGCTGAACATTACGCCGGATTTTTTGCCCGAAGCGTTAAACTTTACGCCGTCTGCAACGGTTACCGCTACATTTGAAGCATTTACGCTGACCGCTTTACCCAAAACCGCAGATGAAATATCCGACTTTGCAACAAAGCTTATGTTTTTAAGAGCTCCAAAAAGCTCGCTGAATACGGGAGCCGTGATGCTGATTGTGTGTCCGTTTCCGTCAAGGCTTCCGTTGAAGGCAAATGCTGAGCCGTTTACGGAAATATCCTTGCCGAGCTTTGCATAAATGCCGTGTGCATATCTGAGCAGATTGAAATCTGCCGAAGTGTCGATAACAAGCGGATCGGACTCCGTGCCCTTACCATCAGAGCTTGAAGAAACGACAAGAACGGGCAGGCTGAAATACTGAGAAATTCTGAGATCACCCGTTCCGATTGAGGACGGGAGAGCGATCTCTGCGGTGTAGCTGAGTCTGCCGACCGTACCGGCTGTTACGCCCTTAATTTTTGCGGAATCCGCCGTTGCGGATACGGTGATGCCGTCGCCCGACTTTGTGAAGCCCTCCTTGAAAGAAAGGCTCGCCTTGCCCCAAGAAGCGGACAGCTCGGAGGAAGAAACGGTTACTGTTTCTCCTGCCTTGACCGCCTTGAAGCGAAGCGTATCAATATCGTTAATATCCGTGCCGTAATCGGTAACAGAAGCAGTTCTTCCGCTTACTGCGCTCGACCAGTAGCAATCCGTGAGCATATCGGAGGTTGCTCCCGATCCGACAAGTCCGTTGCCCGATGCCGAACAGCGAAGAGCAACGAGGATATAGTTGTTTACAAATTTTGCACCCTTTGCGGCTGTACCTGCAATTCCGCCGACACAGTCCGTTGTTTTACCGCCGGTGACATTGCCCGAAGCGAAGCTGTTGGAAACCGTGCCGGAGCTTGATCCGACGATGCCGCCGTAAACAGTTTTGCCCGAAAGGGAAGGATTGATGAATGTGCCTATGTTGATTGCAGAAACGCTTGTGAGCTTACCGCTGTTAAGTCCTGCAACCGCTCCGACTGTACCCGCCGCACTGATTGTGTGTGAAGAAGCCGAGGCACCGCTTGCGTTTGTCTGAGTTCCGACCAGCTTAACGTCGCTGATTGTGCCTGAGTTCACCGCCGAAACAAGACCTACATATGCGGTGTTCTTCATCGAGAGTACGGAATAGTTAATCTCACAGCCTGAGATCGTACCGTCATTCTCGGCGACGAGTATTGCGCCGTTCTTTGCGTCCGTTGTGACGTTAATAACGCACTTTTCAACAATGAGATTTTTAATTGTCGATCTGCTGTTGAGATAGCCGAAGATCGCAAAGCTCTCACCCTTTGAGAAAGCAACGTTAAGCCCCTTGAGCTTATGTCCGTTACCGTCAAGCGAGAAGAAAACGTTATTAGACGCAGAGCTGAGATTTTTGCTGACGGAAACAAGCGATCCTGCGTAAACCGAATTTGAAAGGAAGTCGTCAGCCTTTACCTCGGAAAGGTCAATATCTTCGGTAAGTACAAAGTATTTGTTTGCGCTTGTTGTGGTGTTGATCTTTTCCTGCATTTTAAGAAGATCGGAAGCATCGGAAATCCTGTACGGATCGGAAGCTGTACCGCTTCCCTTTTCCTCACTTACAAGCGTACCGCCCTCGGTGACGACCGTGGTTGCGGAAATTGCTCCGCCCTCCTGAGAAACAGCCGTGGAAGAATTTTCTGTGGAGGAAGAGATTACAGTTGTAGAGCCGACAGTTGTTGCGTCGTTCACAGCAAGCGATGCGGCAATACCGGTTGACGACAGCAACATTGCCGCACTGAGCAACGTTACCGCAACCCTTTCTAATCTCCTTTTAATCATAATAAAACCTCCACTGCTTTTCAATGTGAAATCTCCACGGTAAAATCACATTTATATAACAATTACTGCTGATTTTTAGCCGTTTTTAGCCGCCCTGTCTGCCTTGAGTTTTTCTTCCTTGGCCTTGGCGCGCTCTCTTGCAAGACGCTCCTGCTCTTTTGCCTTAGCTCTTGCCTTTTCACGGGCTATACGTTCTTTTTCTTTTGCTCTTTCCTTTGCCGCTTTTTCCTGTGCCCTGATTTTTTCACGGGCAATTCGCTCTTTTTCCTTAGCCTTTTCTTTGGCAATGCGCTGTTTTTCGGCCTCGGCGGCTCTCATCTTTGCAATTCGTTCTTTCTCTTTAGCCTTTGCCTTTTCCTTTGCCGCTCTTTCTTTTTCTTTAGCCTTTTCACGGGCAATTCTTTCTTTTTCGGCCTGAGCCGCTTTTTCTGCGGCGGCTTTCTCCTTAGCTTTTTCCTTGGCTATGCGATCCTTTTCAGCCTGTGCGGCCTTTGCGGCGGCCTCTTTCTCTTTAGCCTTTGCTTTAGCAAGGCGTTCTTTTTCCTTTGCTTTCTCTTTGGCTATACGATCCTTTTCAGCCTGTGCAGCTTTTGCGGCGGCGGCTTTTTCTTTTGCCTTTTCCTTAGCTATGCGATCTTTTTCAGCCTGTGCGGCCTTTGCGGCGACGGCTTTCTGCTTAGCTTTTTCTTTGGCAAGACGTTCTTTCTCTGCCTGAGCCGCTCTCGCTTTGGCGATCGCCTCTTTTTCTCTCTGTTTTGCGGCGGCGGCCTTTTCCTTGGCTTTCTGAGCGGCAAGCTCTTTTGCCTTGCGCTCCTTCTCTTTAGCCTTGGCTTTTGCGGCCTTTTCCTTTTCTATTTGAGCGAGCTTAGCGGCTTTCTCTCTTGCTATGCGCATTTCTTCACGCTGCTTTTCTTTCGCAATACGAGCTTCTTCCTGCGCCTTGAGCTTTGCCGCTCTCTCTTTTTCTTTTCTGGCTTTTTCTTTTGCGAGAGCTTTTTCCTTTGCAATTCGTGCTCTCTCTCTTTCTTTCTCCCTCTTGAGTCTCTGCTTTTCTTTTTCTTTCTCTTTTCTTGCCCTCTCTTTTTCTCGGGCAATACGGCGGCGCTCCATCTCTTTTTCGTGAGCAATCTGCGCCTTGATCTTATCTTCGATAGCCTTTTTGCGAGCGTTTTCAGAATCCAAAGCACGCTGAATAGCTTCCTGAATCTTCTTTTCGCCCTCAATCTTCTTGCGGCTGACACGCCTGATCTCATCGACAAAGACACGCTGGATCTCAACTTCCTCCATGTCATAGTCCATAACAAGCTCCTCGGCAAGTCGCTTGAGAAGCTTCGGCTTCAGCTTACGTTTTTTCTGCTTGCCGACAGCGTCCTCGGAAAGAGTGTTCGCTTTAAGCATCATATAGTTCATGGCAACCATCCGATTAAGCTCCTGCATATACTCGGCGTTGACCATATCGTTTGATTCTTTGACCGTTATTTCATAGCCCAGCTCGTCATAGGACTGGATAAACTGCCAAAGCTTCAGGCAGGCTCTGAAATTCGGGTTTTTCTGAATTGCGTTCGTTCTCATGATGGGAGGTCTGACGGGAACGCAGTTTCTCAGCTCCTTCATAAAGGATGAGTGAGCGTATTCGTTGATAATCTTCTTGACTCTCTCGATACGCTGAAAAGCCGTTGCGTTCTCTCCGTCCGGTCCGGCGTTGTCATCAAGATCACTGCCGGCGGACTGAGCCGAAACTTCGAGCTTATACTGTACCTTTTCACGTCCGCGATTAAATTCGCTCTCCATTTTCAGAGATGCCATATTATCATCATCGGAAATATTGAACAAAACATTGTATCTGACATCAATAAATCTGACAAGATTCTGCATAAGGGTGAAAACAAATCTGTTTTCGTAAACCTCGTAGCTCTCCTCACGGAAAACGTTGAGGATCTGGTTCGGTGTAACATCGTCGCCCTCAACCTTTGCGATCATGTTGGTATGCTGGGCAAGGTGGCGGATAGATTCGTTTGTGATCTTTCTCGCACGCTCAATCGGCACGATTTCCTCTTCCTGAACGATGAACTTTCTCGGAACACGGATAATATTGTCAAGGGGAATGATACACGCTTCGATCTCCTCAACCCATCTGAGGTCGATCTTCTTTTCAAAATATCTGTTGAACAAGGAATAGCTGTTTGTACCGCTCTTGATAGCGGTATCCATCTCGTCATAGAACTCGTTGTCCGTAGTTGCAGAGGCGAGGTGATCCTTGTATTCAAGATATAATTCAAGATACGATTTGTTCATTAAGTATGTCCCCTTTGACAAAAGTTATAATAACGGCTTCGGGATTACATAAGTCTCTTGAGAAGCTGAAGATACTCTTTACACTCGTTCATGTTAGCCTTACCGAAGTGCTTATTGAGGTATGTAACCAATCCGTCGATCTCATCACGAATGAAGGAAAGGTTCAAGCTTTCAAACTTACGGAAAACCTTCTTTGCAAGTACGAAGTCGATACCGTCAATCTCGGTTCCGCCGCAACCGACATAAGCAGGAACAAATTCCTTGAGCTGCTTAACAATACGGTTACCGAAAGCAAGACGGAAGTGTTCGATAACATAATCGTCAAGCTCCTCGATCTTCTTGAGGTTTTCTTCGGATACTTTATATTTGGTCTGGCACTCAAGGAACATTCCCTCAAGATGCTTGTAGCTGAGGTTGAGCTCCTCGGTGTAGGGTGCTTCAAAGAATTTACCCTTACTGTTGAGATCGATGGGAATAGCACGGTCGTAAACCTTATCGGAAACGGCGAATGTTGAGTCGTCGTTGTTGATTGTGCCGATGTACCACATATTTTCGGGAAGCTTGAGCTTACCGTCGATAACGTGCTTCGGGTCGGTCGGCCATACGCTCGGAACGAGGGAAACAACCCACTCATCTCGTGACGGCATTTCGAGGATTGAAAGAAGCTCTGCGAAGTAATACTCAACACGGGCGATGTTCATCTCGTCAAGAACGGTGATGAAAATTTCCTCTTTGAAGGTTGCTTCATACATCTTCTTGAGAACTTCTGTTTCGTTGAAACGCTTTGTGAACTCGTTGAAGTAACCGAAAATCTCGGTACGGTCACGCCATGAAGGCTGAACCGATGCGATAGTAACAGGATTTCTGAGGAACTTACCCCAAGCATAAGCAAGGGATGTTTTACCTGTACCGGAAATACCCTGGAGAATGATAAGTCTTGTTGAGGCAAAAGCCGAAAGGAACAATCTGATGATTTTAATCTCGTAGAAGAGACCGAGACGTGAGCAGGCGAAGTTTCTGAATCTTTCGCAGATCTCGGGAAGTGTGATCTCGTTGTCGAAATCGGGAGCAACATAGTTTTCAAGCTCAAGGTCAACCTGAGTACACTTGTAGAAACGGCTGTAATCGTCGGCAGTCTTGTCGACCTCGCCGTCCTTCTTTTCTTCGCCGCCTTCTTCCGAAGTCTGACCGTCCTCAACGAACGGGCTTTCGCCGGGATTGAGACCGAGCTGAGAAACCTTCATTGCAAGAATTCTTTCTTTCTCGGAATTGAGCTTGATTACCTCACGGTTGAGGTTGCCTACCTCAAGAAGAAGCTCTTCCTGATCAACAAGAGTCTTTCTGACTCTGACATATTTCTTGATAAGAACAACGACAAGGATAACGATCGCCGCAAGAACCGCTACCGTTGCAATTACGGCAACGATGGCAAGAAGCCAATCAACGATTGTGAACTTGCCAGACCATGCCTTAAAGATCTTTATGTACTGCGGAATGTTAAAGATATTGGCGATACCTAAGCCGATGCCTTTAAATATACCCCAAACACCTTTTACGAAAAACTGATTTAAAAATTCTGCAAGGAATTTTGTGATTGTCATTTCGGTCACCCTCTGTTTTTAGATTGTTTTATATGCTATGAGTTGAATGTTATTTTTCTTCGTTCTGAGAGTTTTCTTGATTCTGCTGAGCAAGATATTCCTCGATAACACGCTTCTTGGATTCTTCGTCGAGGCTTTCTGCCTTGGCTGTCATAAACATTGAAATCAGCTTATAAATCTGCCAGATGAAGAACAGAGCAAGCGGAATGATAATACATATCATAAATCCTGTTCGGCTTTGCAGGAAATTAAGCGCAGAACCGAAGTTTGCAATCTTCATTCCGGTGAGCTTGTTTCCGTTGTCGTCAATTCCCGAATTGACCTGCTTTGCAATTACCTCATCGGGAAGGACGGTGTAGGTATCCTCCATACCTACTGCGTCACCCATAGTAATGAAAGCATAGACCGAACCGTCAGCGGCGTATTCAATATCCTTGATTCTATGGGTATTGTAGCCTCTGATCTTCTTTCCGGGCTGTTCGGCTTCAATGACGGTGGTATATGTAATAACATCGCCGATTTTCAATGCCTCGGGATCCTTAACCTCCTTGGAGATTATCAGATCGCCCGTTCCGAATCCCGACGCTTCGCCGGAGTCCATTGAATCGGACTGGACCGCAAACGGAGTATATCCGAGCACGTTTCCTATTCCCATGTCCGAGTTTTTCGAGGTGAAGGTCATAACCGTGATTATAATAGCTATTATAATTATTATAATAAGCAATATATCGGAAATGACGCCCCAAATGCTTTTCCCTTTTTCGTTCATTTACAACATTCACTCCTGTATTTTTTTACCTAAAAAGGTCATCTGCAGGTACAGCGGACTGTGCAGACAGATCGCCTTTTTAACTTAGGGTCACGGGTGACGCCTTTTCGGGCGTCACCCTCCCAAAGTGACGGGTTAATTTCGGATAAATCCGATGTTCTTTAAAAAGACGGTTTAGTCTATTTCAAGAACAAGGTTGAAGTTGATTGTCGAACCTGCAACATCGTTTGCACAGTCAACATCGTTACCTTCCATCCACATATAAACTCTCATACGAGTTATACCTGCTGCAGCTCTGATTGTAGCGGCAGAAGCGGAAGTAGCCAATGTTGCATTGAGGTCACCTGTGTTGAATGCTGTGGTGTTCGGGAAATCGGAACGGCATTCCTTGTTTGTACCTGCATAAGCGATCGGTCTCATGGACATAATGCCCGAAGCGCCGAGAGCTGTAGCTGCGGTAGTATGGTTTGCTGCGTCGATTTCGTAAACAACTTTGTTAGCAGTATTTGTTGAAGGAAGGTTGAGTGTTGACTGGATAGCAGCTGCATCAGCCTTTTCTGCAACAGTACCACAGTTTACGAGAGCGATACGCATTGAGGTCGGAAGCTCTTCGTTACCCTCACAGGTAACTGTAGAAGAACCGAACTTAATGGTTGTTGAAGCCTTAACCTTTACAAAGAGATCGAAAGCAACAAGGCCGCTGCCAACCTCGTTTACTTTGTAAAGATCAATTGTTCCGGAATCATTGATTGATCCGTCAAACCATGCCGGAAGAGCATTGCTTGTTGTGAATGTTGATGAAGACGGCTTTACGGTTGTAGGAATATTGTTGATATGTCCTTCGTAAGCATTAAAACGCTTGCCGCCGGCTGTCTCATCTGTGCCCTTGATATTGTCAACAGTAAGCTTTGTTGTGAAAGCCGTGGTGTTGGCAGAAATCTGAATACCTTCAGGCGATGTGACGTTCAATTCCATGGACTCGACTTCAACTCTTTTTGCCATTGAGAACCATGCATATGTAGCTGACGTAAGAACGATAGCAGATACGATAAGCATAGCAATAGCAGAAATGAATGCGCGCTTTTTGAATGTCTTTTTCATTATCTTTACCTCCATAAAGATTTCATGCCTTGGCGACCGTTAACGCGCCGCCAAACGCACAATTTTATCCGAAATGCCTTTGGCATCGGAGTAACAGCACTTGCTTAATGAATTTGATTTGAAAGGAATAAACTTCCCGTCACTAAGTTTAGACAAAATCGTAATCAAATTTCATTGAAAGCTTTATGCTGCCGCCCAGAATGTCATTGACACAATCAGGATCCCAGCCTTCAAGCCACATTACTACCGTGTACTTATGGTAGCTGCCGGCTTTTGTCATGACGTTCTTTTCCTGCATGATCGTTGAATCATTGATGAAAAGCTTGTTGTCCCTATCATACTTGTCATTAATATCAAATACGTCGTCGGTGCCTTTCTTGGGCTTTGCGTAAACCGTAGGCTCGCCGCCGTCTTTGATTATCATAACTCTCATTGCCTCGTCTGCCTCAAGCTTGACGGACTCAACCATAAGGTTTGCCGTGTAGCTAACATCGACATCTCCTACATTCTTGACATAGAAGGTATAGGCAAAAAATTCCTTACCGTTTGAACGGTTGTGAGAACCGTCAACGCTGTCGAGCTCGGTCGCCGAGGGAAGCCATGTGTATGTGCAGTCGCCCATTTCATCACAGCTTGCTCCGCTGAGGACTGCCTGCATATCCGTGAATTCCTTCGACTCAGAGAGGAGAAGACCTCTTGTCTGCTCGGACTTGTTTATCATTACGGTAAAGTCACCCGTATCCGTAACGCTCGTGTGGTTTTCAACGATTTCACGAATACTTGTAACCTCGCTGATGCTGGTTACGGGAACGATGGTGGTTACCTCAACCTCTTTAATGATTTCCTTGATAACCTCAACTTCCTTGATAACTTCCTTAATGATCTCCTTGATCTGTTCGACTTCCTTGATGCTCGTGACCTCACGGATGCTTGTAACCTCGCTGATGCTGGTTACGGGAACAAGGCTTGTAACCTCGCTGATCCTTGTTACATCGCTGTATCTGGTGATGTCGCTGTATCTTGTAACATCGTTGTATCTTGTTACATACGAAGGAACCTCGCTGTAACGTGTGATATCGCTGTATCTTGTAATGTCGCTGTAACGTGTGATGTCACTGTATCTTGTAATATCGCTGTAGCGTGTGATGTCACTGTATCTTGTAATATCGCTGTAACGTGTTACGTCGCTGATTCTTGTAACATCACTGTATCTTGTTACGTCGCTGTAACGTGTTACGTCATTAAATCTCGTTACGTCGTTATATCTTGTAACATCGCTTACTCTTGTTACATCACTGTATCTGGTGATATCACTGTATCTCGTAATATCGCTGTATCTGGTGACGTCACTGTATCTTGTAACATCGTTGTATCTTGTTACGTCGTTATATCTTGTAACATCGCTTATTCTTGTGATGTCGCTTATTCTCGTAATGTCGCTGACTCTTGTGACATCGCTGAATCGTGTTATGTCACTATATCGAGTAAGATTAACATAGCTTACGCTTGTAACAGGAACTTGGTCGATTTTATCTTCCATATTATCAACCTGTTTCTCGATTTCCTTTACAATCTTATGAATCCTCTCAATAACCTTGACACTCGTAACCTCACGGATGGTCGTGTATTCCTTTGCCGTTGTGCTTTCTCCGATGTCGATATCCGCATCAAGAATCTTGTTGATCGCATCACGGATTTCTCTGAGCTTTTCTTTAATAAAGCTTATCTGACCGGGGGTGAGATCAATCGTATTGATCGCCGTGCTGACCGCCTGAGTTTCCTTGTCCATCTTTTCGACGACCTTTTTCAGATCCTCAAAGTTTTTGATATCGTCAACCTCGGTGAGCATAGCGTTTTTGATCTGCTCGTCATATTCTCTTCTCTCGTTTATGTATGAAGAACATCCGAACATTACGGAGAGGAATATCAGAAGGAGAACAAGAATAATAAGGAGGATTCGGATAACGGCTTCTCTTTTCTTGACCTTTTTGGTCTCCCGTCTGACTCCGTATCGGCTCATGGGGTCCTGCTCAGGGGCAGTACCGTCGCCGGGAAGCTGATTTTTCTTATCTTTCTTAGCCAAGCCGATCCCTCCTTAGTTGATTTGCTTTTCCTTAATCTCCTCGCCGAAATAAGATCCTGTGAACTGATCTGCGCCCATCTTGTTAAGCAGATCGAACATTTCCTTGGACTCTATTCCGTCGACTCTGACCTGTGCATCTATCTTCTTGCAGAAATCTATGATTCCCTGCACCGTATTCTGAACCTTTTCGCTCGTCATAATTCCGTCCAGCAGGCTCTTGTGAAGACCGATATAATCAACATCGTAATGGGCAAGGTGAGTAAGGGAGGTATATTCAAGACCGAAGTCGTTGATTGAAACCTTGAGTCCCATCTCCCTGAATGCCGTAATGTTTTCAAGAACCTGATCCTTGACGGCTTCCAGAATACTTTCGTTTATATCGAAACAAAATCTGTCGGGTGAAATTTTCTGTTTATCAAGAATTTTTTTGACCTGAGCCACAAAATTCTTTTTTGCAAAGCTTTTAACGGAAATCGGAACGATTATCGAGTTGAGGTCGGCTTCTCTCGCCTCACAGCGTTTGATAGCCTCGCAAGCCTCCTCGACCGCCCAGAGATTAAGCTGAACGATCTGGTTGGATTTTTCGGCGACGGGAACGAAAAGCTTCGGGAGCATAACTCCCATAACCTTGTCGTTAATGAGCGTCGATACCTCATAGTCAATCGCCATATTCAAGTGAATGTCAAAGACCGGTCTGTATCTGAGCTCAAGAGTTCTGAGTCTTTTGCCCGATCCGGTATTCTTTTTGTTTTCAGCCATATGCGACACTCTCCATTATGTAAAATCCGTTAAAAAATTGTGTGCTTATTTTGTAAATCAAGACATATACAATATATTGTATAACCTTAAAAAAGGGTACACTTCACCCATTGACACATTTTTGCGTATATATTACTTTAACATATTGTCAATGAATAGTCAACAAAGTTTTTATGAAAAGAAACAAAAAGTTATCATAAATATGCTTGCGTTTTAATTCTGTTAAATAATATTACATTGACCGATAACTGTATTCATCGCCTGCAAAACCGAAGTAATATTTTCATTGACTTTTTTGTATTCTTCTTTCTCTCCGAGAATATATTTGCAAAAATCTTTCGCTTCTTCGCTCATCAGAATATGCTTTTCAATCTCACCGACGAGTCTCTCGCTCGTTCCGTCTTTGTAATGAACAACAACATCGGTCAGCTTTGAGATCGAGCCGAAGGTCATAGTGCCGTTGTCGCCGACGATCTGCGAGCCGCAGTGATCCTGTCCGATTTTTGAATAGGTCAGAGTGATCTGCTTGTCGCTGTAATCAAGTATCGCCGTGCCGTAGCCGTCGGCTCGAGTGGAAACGAAGCCTGCGGAAGAAATTATTTTCTCAGGCTCGCCGAAGAAATCAATCGCAGGATAAAAGCAGTAAATGCCTAAATCCCGAATACAGCCGGTTTTCATTTCCGGATTGAAAATGTTCGGATTTTCTCCCCTGACAAGCGCCTCATATTTGGAAGAAAGCTGAGAAAAATCGAAGTGAGCCGTTGAAATTTTTCCGAGTGTTTTCAGCTTTTCTTTTATCAACTTTGCGTGTGAGAGATGAAGCATCATTATCGCTTCCGTGTAGACAAGATTTTTTTCGTCGGCAAGCTTGCTCAATTCAAAAAATTCGTCGGGTGTGACCGTGATCGGCTTCTCGCATAAAACGTGCTTTCCGTTTTCAAGCATCAGCTTGCTCTGTGAATAGTGCAGGGAGTTGGGACTGGCGATATACACGGCATCAATATCGCTTTTTGCAAATTCCTCCAAATCCGTATATACGGGCGCACCTCCGAATTGATCGGCAAATTCCTTTCCTTTTTCATAAGTTCTCGAATACATCGCAGAGAACACAAAACCGTCAACGAGGGCGGCTCCCTTAACAAATTCCTCGGCTATCCAGCCCGAGCCTATTACACCGAATTTTATCATAAAAAAACTCCTTTCGTTTTCAATTAATTATACAGCAAAACGGATATTTATTGCAACAAAAAAGATCCTGCAAAACGCAAGATCTTTCTGTAATTATTTGGAAGAATTTCCGAAGCTGACAACCTTGACGATTCCGATAAAGCCGAGCGTAACAATTATCTGCATAAGCAGTACAAAAATCTGCGGTAGGTCACAGATAACATTCATCGCCGAAAGAATCAGAACGATGACAAAGCCCATCAAAATTCCGAGCATTGTCAGCATAGCCGACACCTTGAACATCTGCCTTAAATTTGAAGCAAGGCAAAGGCTTTTCATAAAAGTATAAGGCGTTCCGTCGTGAATTGCAACCGCACGGGCGGACATCTTAGGTCTTGACTTGTATTTCTTGAAGATCCTGCCCGATGACGAATTGAGAATTTTAATATTATTAAGCCTCATATCGTAACAGCTTGAGATCATCGCTTCCGTCACATTGGGATCGCAGTTTCTCACAAGTATGCTCACGCCGCTGTCACGCAGCTTTTTCAGGTAAGGACGAATACTTTCGTTCGGTGCATAGTCAACCACTATCATCGCCGCAAGCTTGTGAGCGATGCCGAGGTACATGACCTCGTGCCCTGCGATAAGATACTTGTCCTCGTCAACGGTTTCGGGGATCTGAATGTTGTGATTGACCATCATCATTCTGTTGCCGAGCACAACCTTCTGACCGAAGATCCAACCCGAAACTCCCTGCTTCTCCTCATAGCTGAAGCTCTTGACTGCCGGAAGAAGATCACGGCGATTGACAACGACCTGATCGAATACTCCCGTAAGCGGACCGCCTGAGCGGATCACCATCGCCGCCGCATAAAGCATTGCGTCGTCAAGCCGAACATTTTTGAAATCCTTGAAGCCGTGCATCGTGCAGGCTTTCTGGTCGAAAAGATCCTTGCTGTCGATTATAATAACATTGGTTCTGCAAAGCTCGTTGACAGCATCCTGACAGGATATCATTCCGCCTTCCTTGTTGAATTTGCGGTTTATCACGCTCAGCGGAAATTCGTAAAGCAGACAGGCATATGCAGGAACGCACATTGAAAATGTGATTGAAAACGCCGCAAAGCCCGTTGCAAAATCTCTCTTGACAGCCCACGCAACAACAAGATTTATCACAGAGAAAATTACCGTAAGCGGAAGCAGTATTCTGACAAGCTTGTCCGCCGAGGTTTCGCT
The DNA here is from genome assembly GCA_036310785.1 of Acutalibacteraceae bacterium. Lineage (GTDB taxonomy): Bacteria > Bacillota > Clostridia > Oscillospirales > Acutalibacteraceae > CAG-488. The sequence continues at coordinate 1,215 of JAXJRE010000083.1, read as the reverse complement.
CATACAAAGCTCGATGAGATGAGCCGGGAATTTAGTCTTGCAGGAAAATCTGATTCTCGGACTTGTGTTCTTAACATTCTTAGCAAGCTCGACCGCATCCTTGTCGTCGGAAATTCCCTCGATGCTGTAAAGCTTATCCTTGTTGTCGCCCGTACACATTTCCATTGCGTCAACGGTTCTCGAATGGACAATATAATTGTTCACTTCGCTGATCAGAAGCAGTACAACTCCTGCGCCCGAAAAAACGCTGACCGTGTTGCTGTCTGCAAAATAGAAAATCAGCATGAGAAGATTCTGGAAGAAGCAAAGGATTGCCGAAATCGAAATCATCGTGTTGATATTTACTTTTTTTCTCTTAATCATTTCAAAGCTGCCGGCAATGGTTTGGCTCGCAACGACAAGCGCAAGGCACAGCAGAACAAAATTTGAAAAGATAGTAAGTATTCTGTCTCCGGCGATCGTCGTTGACGATGCAGAAAAAATGCTGATGATTATTGTGAGAGCAAGTATTACTCCGAGTCCGACGATTTTGTTGAGAGATTTTTTCTTTTGCGTGTTGAGATATCTTATAACCCGTCTTGAATCCTTGGTTTGAGAATACTCTATTCCGACGAAGTTTTCCGTCTCTTTTCTTCTCGGTCTTTCCTCATTTGAAGCGAACAGCTCGCCTATTCTGTTGCTTTCGGGATCAAGTCCGTAGGGATCGCTGTTTTCCTCCTTGTCGATCAGGGTGAACTTGCTGATCTTTTCCTTTCTCTTTTCAAAGAGCTCTTTCTCCGCTTCGCTCTCATCTATCTGTTCGGGAACTTCGTCCTCGGTATCCATTCCCGTGAAAACCATCTGACCGTCCAATTCGGCGTTGCGGATTTTGTTCTTGAAATCGCTTTCGGTTTTTTCTTCGGAGTCCGCCGCCTTTTCGTCCTCAAGAGCGTCCTCTGCCGACATAATGATCGGCGCGCCCTCAAGATCCTCCTGAGCCTCGCCCTTTTTCATTACTATGCCGGGCTTCTCGATGCACATCTCCTTGGTAGGCTCTTTAATGGGTATCGACTTGGTTTTTTCGTCGTCAAAAACCGTGATGTTTTCTTCGTCCTCGCCCGCTTCTTCAAGCTCCTCCACAAAGTCATCGTCCGTTTCAAAGACCTCGTCCTTAGCAGGAATTTTTTTGAATGAACCGAAAAGCTTTTCGCCGGATTTTTTTATTTTTTCCGCAAG
>JAXJRE010000082.1:0-2630 GCA_036310785.1 Acutalibacteraceae bacterium | reverse complement strand
TACTTCTCTTTCTTTTTGGGTCACATCATTTTAACACATACATATGATGGAAGTAATGAAATAAAATTATTTTATCTCCTGATCCAGAGCATAAAATTCTTCGGTATCGAAAAACTCAACTATTGTGATTTCAAAACCGTCACAAATTTTCTTGAGAGTAACAATTCCAGGATTTTTGCTCTCACCGTTGAGAATACTCTTTACGGTGGACTGTGAAATTCCCGCAAGATAACTCAGAGCGTTCGGAGTAATGCCGCGCTCATGGCAGAGATCGTATATTCTTTTAACAACAAATTCGTAAATATTCATAGCGCACCTCTACAACTATTATTTGCTTTGTTGTTAAAACTATATATCACTATCTGAGGAATTGTTAGTTAGATATAACTATAATTGTAAATTATTATTAAACGGAGGAAAAAACAATGAAACTTATCACAGCGAAAAAGACAAGGAATAGAATTGAAAGAGCGGAGTATGTAAAGAGATGTCCCTGCTGCGGCAAAACCTTCAGGGCAACCTATCCTATGTCGGATTTCCTTCTTTCGGCTCAGGCAAGGGATATGGTAAACGAAAATTACTGCGCTCACATCAGCTTTTGTGCGGTTGCAAATAAGGTTTCTTAAAATATTACGACAGCAGAGGAATGACTCTGTGCAAGGTCAGAGGCGGAAAAGATAGGCGTAATTTTCCGCCGGAGCTGTCGCTGTTCTGCAAGCCGGATAAATTCAGTTCAAGGGAAAGATGACATAGGCTTGCTTATTATCAGGACAGGCGGTGACCGACAGGCGGAACCGCCAAAGTCCTGATCAACAGAAAAATGACTGCGGTTTCAGGTAAGCCGCAGTCATTTTGATTTAGGTTGAAATAAAGAAGATCGTTACGCCGAGGAACATCTGAGCATAGAAGTAAGTCCATATGTTTGCGTTTCGCAATGCTCCGTGTTTTTTAACCCCATCTTTAAAGTTCAGCAGAGAAAGGGTGAAGTCGGAGAACAGGAACAGTACAGCTCCGAGCATGAGCATAATGCCGGTGAAGATCGGATATTCGACAAGGCTCGGATATTTCATCAGGGAAATTGCAAGAGTAAAGGCTTTGATTGCCATTTCCGTGATTGTCGCCGCATACAGAGCGCACAGCACAAACATCTTGCCGAAAGAAATCTTCGCAATAAATTTCAGCGAGAGCAACTCCGCTGCAACGATCACGAAGAAAAGAATTAACCCTTTTACGGAGAATAAAGTCTGTTCGGGAAACAGAACCTTAAAAGCCTGACAATATGCTCCCGTAAAGAAAATGTGACCGACGAGAAAGGAGATAAGTCCCGAAGCGAAGAATCCCGGATCCTGACGAACGTGGAGAAGATAATCTCCGAGCCACGAACAGCACAGACCGATGAACATAAGCGCCGCATAAATCGTGAAATCTCCTATCAGACCTGCGACAAGCGCATTGATAAGAAAGACCGTTGAACACGTCTGTTTGTATATCAGGGATTTCTTACAAGGTTTCGGTACTTCCGCTTTCAGGAAAAACGGTATGAGTATTGCCATAACAATAAGAAGACCGGGGAAAATTATATAATAGTAATAAGAATCGTTCATATTGCAGCCCCCTACAATCATTATTGAATTAACTTTCCTGATCTGCCGGTTTAACGTTTTCGAGTCTTCCATGGATAGGAGCGTCGATTATTCCCGGAAGCTGGTCAAATGCAACAAGTCCGAAGCGGTGCAGAATCGGAGGGAAGAAGGTGTCAACGTCAAGGGCGAGGTTTTCCGCCATATCCGTCATCGTCATCTGACTTGACGGATAGAGCTTGACTAAATTTCCGTTGAAGCTGAGTTTGATTATTCTCATACAAACTCCGCCGACGGGGCGCATATGTATTTCAAGCGTCTTTTCGTCGATCCATGCCGCCGTTGAAAATGCCGTGAAGCTCATACCTGCAAGGGTGATAGGACTTGTTCTCGCCTTACCGTCCATTCCGCAGATTATTGTGTTGTGCTCGTCGCCCTCATCCCACGTCATTGTGCAGTTATCGTCATTGAAATTAAGCACAACATTGTCCATATTTCCGGCTCTGTCACCGGACATATAAACTATCGGAATTGGAAGCATACCGAGGGGGAAGCCTGCGGCATTGAGGACGAGGTTTCTCTGAAGATAGATCGTCCTGCCCTCAATCTCTTTTTCAATCGGACTGCGTTCCGCCGCTTCAAGATCGTCGTCAAGCGCAGCAAGCTCAGGCTTGACGTCGGGAGTCGGCTCACCGTCGTTTTCGATTATCAGCTTATTAAAATGTCTCCATATGAAGTCCCTTGTTTTCTGCTCGTTTATTTCGCCGGCAGTAATGACAAATATAATGTCGTCGTCGTTTGAAATTATACCGAACTGGGAGAACATTCCGTCCGCACGGTAGCCGTTTATTCCGCCGCATCTCCAGAAGCAGTAGCCGTAGCCGCATTGGCTGTCAATAACCTTGGTGAACGGGGAGTTGTTTGCGTGAACCTTTTGGGCAAGCTTCGTCCATTTTTCGGGAATGACCTGCTTGCCGTTGAATTTACCTTTCTGCTGATAGCAGAGCATAAATTTTGCGAGATCCTCGGTTTTAAGATAAAGTCCCCAGC